>CAIZOZ010000487.1 GCA_903934745.1 uncultured cyanobacterium | reverse complement strand
CTGGTCGTCTCGGTGATGCGGTGTCGGCCTATGGGGAGGCCGCCCAACTCGATCCCAGCCACGTGCCATGCCGCACCGCACTCGGCAACATCTTCCGCAACATGGCGTTGCCGGACGCCGCCATCCGTTGGCATGGCGAAGCCCTGGCCCTGCGGCCAGACATGCTGATCCTGCATCTCAACCATCTGTTCGTACTGCCGATCGTGGCAACTTCGGCTCAGCAGATTGAAGTGCTCCGGCAACGCTGTCTGGAGGGGTTGTGGCAGCTGGAGCAACGGCAGCAAAGTCTGGAATTTGGCGACTATGCCATGAGCCACCATCCCTACTATCTGATTTATCATAACCGTGATGATCGAGCCGTCCTGGAAGCCTATGGCCGCCTGCTCAGCGCGCACCTGCAGTCCGTCGAGGCTCCAGTCCGCCTGCCGCGGCCAGCAGCAGCGCGACAGCGTAGTGGCTTTCTATCCGGTTTTTTCTATGCCCACAGCAATAGCCGCGCCTTCGAGGGGCTGATCCGTTACCTGGATCGCCACGATTTCGAAGTGGTGGTGATTCATTTACCCAGCTCCCAGCGGGATGAAGTCCGCGATCGGATCGATGCTTGTGCCGATCAGGCGGTGGTGTTGGCCGATGGCTTCGAGGGCGCGGCACGGCAGCTCGATGGCCTCGATCTTGATCTGCTGTTCTTCACCGATATCGGCATGCATCCGATGGCGCTGATGCTGGCCTGTCGCCGCTCAGCACCGGTGCAGGTGACAGGCTGGGGCGTACCCCAGACCAGTGGATTGGCGACGATTGATCACTACATCTCCGGTGAGCTGGTGGAGGGACCGGACTCGGATGTTCAATACAGTGAAAATCTCGTCCGTTTACCGGGTTTGCCCTGTTGTTATCTGGCGGAAAATCTGGAGCCGGCAACGCATGGGCGCGATTATTTCTTTCTCCCCCAGGCGGCTCCGTTATTCGGCTGCCTGCAAAGCTTCTCGAAACTACACCCAGATTTCGATAGCGTCCTAGAGCAGATTGCCAAGAGGGTGCCAGAAGCCTGGTTCGTTTTCATCGAGGCAGAAATCACTTCGTACACCCAGATTTTTCTCAACCGGATTGCGATCTCCGCCCCCACCCTCGCCGAGCGTCTGATCCTGTTGAGCCGCATGGGTAGGCAAGAGTTCATCAGCCTGGCCGGTTGCCTTGATGTGTTGCTGGATCCTCCTTACTTCGGCAGTGGCGTCACCCTCTACGAAACCATCCACACCGGCACGCCAATCGTCACCCTTGAGGGTGATTTCCTGCGCTCGCGCTTTGTGGCTGGCGCCTACCGGCTGATGGGCCTGAAGCGGCCGCCGATCGCCCACAGTGTGGCCGCCTATAGCGACTGGGCCGTGGCGCTGGTCGAGGACCCTGCCGCACTGGCAGAACATCGGCTCGCCATCGCTGAACGAGCCCATCAATGCCTGTACGACCGGCAGGATGTGGTGGAGGCCTTCGCCGACTTCGCCCTCAAAGCCATCGCTCAAGCCAGAGAGAAGTCAATCTAGGACGAACGTCCACGCTGCCCAAGCGCCCGATGGATGGGTATCGCCAGGTTCAGATTTATTCTGGCTTCCCCTGGCACTGACTTGGAATG
>CAIZOZ010000486.1 GCA_903934745.1 uncultured cyanobacterium | reverse complement strand
CCACATCGCCAGCAACAGTGGCCTCCGGATCACAGGCCAAAACTATCCGGCCGGCGAAGCCAGCATCTCCCACATCAGCGCCGGCAGCCTTTGGACCTTAACCTTCTACATACGGGGCTGCCTATGGCCAGGGCTTTATTTCGTCGGCGGTGGCATCTGGGTAATGGGCGCCAAAGGTCATCAATATCTTCACCGGGTCATCGATTTCAAAGCCATTCGCATTCTGGCCCCCTCCACCATCCCTGCCATTGGCGCATGCAACCTCAGCCTCAAACCGCCGCAGATCAAGCGGTCGCAGCCTGCGGCGCCGGATCCGTCTGCGGCTGGAACATGAACATCGAGTAGATCACGTTGCGGCGCATCTGGGTCATCATCTCCAAGAACATGTCGTAGCCCTCATTTTTATATTCGATCAGCGGATCTTTCTGGCCGTAGCCACGCAGCCCAACTGATTCACGCAAGCTATCCATCGCCTGCAAGTGCTCCCGCCAAAGGGTGTCAATCTGCTGCAATATGAAGTAGCGCTCCGCTTCTCGCATCAGGCCGGGACGCAACTGCTCCACCTGGCCTTCCTTGATGTCGTAGGCATTGCGCATCTGCTCCTGCAGGAAGGCCTTCAGCTCCTCCATCGTCAAACCTCGCACCTGTTCAGGCGAGAGATCCTCCAGCAGATAAACAAACTCCTTCACTTTCTCCACCAGCCGATCCAGATCCCACTCTTCCGGGGGCAGATCCGGATTCACGTAGGCCTCCACGATGTCATCAATCGTGCGCTCGCCATAACCAATCACCTGCTGCTTGAGCTCACGCCCCTCCAGCACCCGCCGTCTCTCGGCATAAACGGCCTTGCGTTGGTTGTTCATCACTTCGTCGTACTCAAACACCTGCTTACGGATGTCGTAATAATAGGTTTCAACCTTTTTCTGAGCCCCCTCCAGCGAACGTGTGAGCATGCCAGATTCAATCGGCATGTCCTCTTCGACACGAAAAGCATTCATCAAGCCAGCCACCCGTTCACCACCAAAGATGCGCAACAGGTTGTCCTCCAGCGACAGGAAAAAGCGCGTACTGCCAGGATCTCCCTGACGACCAGCCCGACCGCGCAGCTGGTTGTCAACCCGGCGTGATTCATGGCGCTCGGTGCCGATCACATGCAGCCCCCCGGTCTCACGCACCTGGGCGTCTTCGCGCTTGACAACGGCGTCATACTCCGCCTTCACGGTGGCGATCAAATCACGCAGCGCCTGAATCTGGGGGTCGTCAGTCGGGGCCTTCTCTGCGGCCAGGGCAATCCGATCCTCAAGCTGCAGCACGGTGAGTGCCCGGTCTCCCCAGCTGCTCACCAATTGACGCACCAGAGCAGCCAACTCCTGATCCGTATCCGGCGAGAGATTACAAGGGTAAAGATTGCCCATGGCCCGAGCCTCCGAGGGGGCCGAGCTCGAAGCTGCCACTTCGCGAAAGCCACCACCACCCTCCAGCTGACGCTGCAGCGGAATCGGCGGTTTATGGCCCTCTTCCGGACGCACCAGCCGCGGCAACAACACCTCACGCAACTTCAGGCGCGCCATGTAATCGCTGTTGCCACCAAGGATGATGTCGGTGCCCCGGCCCGCCATGTTGGTGGCGATCGTCACCGCTCCCAAACGGCCTGCCTGGGCCACGATTTCGGCTTCCCGCTCCACATTCTCCGGTTTGGCGTTGAGCAGGTTGTGGGGCACTTGTTGCTCCGCCAGCAGGGCCGAAAGCAGCTCCGACTTCTCCACACTGGTGGTACCCACCAGCACTGGCCGACCAATCTTGTGAATCTCAGCGGTTTCGATCGCAACAGCACGCCATTTCGCCGTTTCGCTTTTGTACACCTGATCGGTCCAGTCGCCGCGCGAACGAGGACGGTTGGTGGGAACAATTGTGACCTCGAGCTTGTAGGTCTTCTCGAACTCCACCTCTTCAGTCTTGGCCGTGCCGGTCATACCCGCCAGACGGGGATAGAGAAGAAAGAAATTCTGATAGGTGATGCTGGCGAGGGTCTGGGTTTCCGGCTGAATCTGCAGCTCTTCCTTGGCTTCAATGGCCTGATGCAAGCCATCACTCCAGCGGCGCCCAGGCATCACCCGTCCGGTGAACTCATCGACGATCACAGCGTCGCCAGCGCGGACAATATAATTAACATCTTTGACAAACAGCTCTTTGGCCTTGAGAGCATTATTAATGAAGTGAGCCCATGGATCAGCGGGGTTGTACAGGTCGCCCACACCCAGCAGCTGTTCTGCCTTGCCGAAACCTTCGTCCGTCAGGGTGACGTTGCGCTGCTTTTCATCCACCTCGTAGTCACCTTCGGGGTCGATGCCATCCTTGCCCATCTCGGCGGCACGCTCGAGCTGATTGGCAATGGCCGAGGCTTGGCGATACTTTTCCTGCGGCCGCTCAACCTGGCCGGAGATGATCAGCGGCGTGCGGGCCTCATCAATCAGAATCGAATCAACCTCGTCGATCACGCAATAGTGAAATTCACGCTGCACCACCTCGGCGATGTCATTCGCCATGTTGTCGCGCAAATAGTCAAAACCCAGTTCCGAGTTGGTGGCATAGGTGATATCGCAGCCGTAGTTGCGACGGCGCTCGGACGGAGGCATGTCCTGCTGGATCAGACCCACCGATAGCCCGAGAAAGCGATGAATCTGCCCCATCCACTCGGCGTCGCGCCGGGCCAGATAGTCGTTCACCGTCACCACATGCACGCCCCGGCCGCTGAGCGCATTGAGATAGGCCGGCAGGGTGGCCACCAGGGTTTTGCCTTCTCCTGTCTTCATCTCAGCGATCTGCCCCCCATGCAGCACCATGCCGCCGATCAGCTGAACATCGAAATGGCGCATGCCCAGCACTCGCTTACCGGCTTCGCGCACCACCGCAAAGGCCTGGGGCAGCAGCCCATCGAGCAGGCTGCGCTGGCGAAGGGGAGACTCAGCCTTCTCCAGTTGCTGGCGGAATTCAGCCGTGAGGCTGCGCAGCTCGTCATCCGAGAGGGGGGCGATCTCCTCTTCCAGCAAGTTGATATCGGAAACCAGCGGCTCGTAGCGCTTCAGCTTGCGGGCATTGGGATCGCCCAGCAGCAGCTTGAGCATGGAAAAACCGGTCGATTCAGACCAGTTTACCACTTGGAACGCTGAGCGAGAGAGCGAAGATGGCAGTGCTGGGAAGGGATCTGGGGAGCGAAGGCGAGCCCTGAGCCTTCCCAGGCCGCCGCAAGCGTCCAGCCGGGGAAGGGCTGCGGGCGGCAGTCCACAATGCAGGGATTCGCTCCAGCTCAAGCGCTTGATCCGCCTGATCCGTCATCGAGCCGGGGCGCGGACTCTGCGCCTGGGCCTGGGTCCAGGCCTGCGGCCCTGCGGGGCCATGGACCAGTTGCGCCAACTTTTCGAGCGTGGCAGCTTCTGGGCGCAGGGCCGTAATGAGGCGGACCTGCGCCGCATGCTGGCAGGCAGCCAGGCTGCCGTCACCGCCTGGAACCAGCGAACCCTGGTTGGATTTGGGCGAGCCACCAGCGATGGTGTCTACCGGGCGGTGCTCTGGGACGTGGTGGTGACCCAGGAGCAGCAGGGCCTGGGCCTGGGACGTCGCATCGTCAAGACCCTGCTGGAGGCACCCGCCCTGATGGCCAGCGAGAGGGTCTACCTGATGACCACCAACAGCAGTGGTTTTTACGAGCGCCTGGGGTTCGAAAAGGTGGAGCGCCAGCGCCTGATGCAGCTGATCCACAGCAAATAACTCTGGCCCGGCCGCTGACAACCTTCAGCCAGGCGGCCAACGTAAATCTAGGAATAGAAAGAAAAGCGGATGAAGAGATTCGAACTCTCGACCCTCTCCTTGGCAAGGAGATGCTCTACCACTGAGCTACATCCGCATCACTGAAACCATTGGAAAGGTTCAGCAGCTGCCGCCGGCCACGCCGGCAAAGACAACATGCACCATGGCGCGGCCCTTTGTCAAACCAGGCGACTGGCCGGCTGGAGGCAGGGGGGTTAGATTCGAAAGGATGATCGAATCGCTCCAAGGCATTCCAGCCTCCACCAGGTCCCTCCTTGGGCGCCACCAGCTCCTCCGCACCCTGGTTCAGCGCCAGCTGATCGCTGAGGCAGTGGCGGCTGAACCCATCCAGGCCGAGGAGCTTGAGAAAGCAAAAAGCCAGTTCCTCCAACAAAACCGCCTGAGCAGCGAAGCCGACCTGGCCAGCTATCTCCAGAACCAGGCCCTCAGCCAGGAGGACCTGGTCTGGCAAATCAGCTTGCCGCTGCGGATCCGCAAGCACTGCATCACCCATTACCTGGACAAGGCAGAGGCCCGCTTCCTCACCCGCAAGAAACAGCTGGATCAGGTGGTGTACAGCCTGGTTCGCGTCCAGGACGCCATGCTGGCCCGCGAGCTCTACCTGAGAATCATGGATGGCGAGGCCAGCTTTGCTGATGTGGCGTCCCAATTCAGCGAAGGCCCCGAGAAAGCCAGCCATGGAATCATTGGACCCAAACCACTGAATCAAGCCCATCCCATGCTGGCGGAAAGGCTTCTGAGCAGTCAGCCCAGACAGCTGCTGGAGCCCTTTCCGATCGACCAATGGTGGTTGGTGGCTCGACTTGAACAATGTATTCCCGCCAACTTCAACGGCCCTGTGGCCGAGCAAATGGCCATGGAGCTGTTCGACGAAACAATTGAGCTTGAGATCTCCCGTAATATGAACGAGCTCTCGGCAACAGCGGCCCCTTCGCGATGACGGTCTCCCCTCCTGCAGAGCTGCTGGGCCATCCGGCCTTCCAGGGCCTGAGTGAGCGCAGCCTGGCCGCCTTGCAGGAGCAGGCCAGCCTGGTTCAGTTCCGGGTTGGGCAGCTGCTGGCGGAATCCAGGGTGCTGCCAGCCCAGGTGCTGGTGATTCAGCAGGGCCAGGCCCGGCAGGTGGGCAAAGCCAAGGGCAAACTGATCTCCCTGGGCAAAATCGGACCCGGCAGCGTCGTCGGCCTGGTGTCTCTGCTACGCGCCGCCCCCTGCGAAGAGGTGAGCGCCGCCACCGAGCTGATCGCTGCCGCGATCCCCGATCGGCTCATCCTCGAGCTCTACGCCGAAGAGCCAGCGTTTCGGCACTGGTGCTCCAGCCAGCTCTGGCCGTCTGAAATCTTTGCCGTGCTCCTGGCGATCCAGGAGCGCAGCGCCCGTTCAGCAGGCGACCTGCGCGACAACTTCGAACGTTGGGCAGCCGCAGCACAGCCCGTGGCCCCCAGTGCGGAGGGTCTTCAGTCCGTGCCGGCCGATCAGGTGCTGCTGGTGTCCAGCGCCAACCTGGAAGAGCAGCAACCGGGCGACCAACTCGATCCCCAGAGCCCCTTGCCTCTGGCAAGGCCACCCTTCCCCGCCAGGCTGCTCAGCCTGCCCCAGGCCTGCCTGGAGCAGAGCGCCGAGGATCCGGCAGCGCTGGCCAACCTTACCCAGGCCAGTGCCCTCGCCGCCGGCATTCATCCCATCGAGGCGGCACCAGCCCTGCCCGTTGCCAGTTCGCTCGATCTCGGCCAGGACAACCCCTCCCAGCGGCTGCGACTGATCCGCGGCCAGGGTCCGCTGGAGGAAGCCCAGGCCTGCTTCCAGATGCTGGCCAGCTTGATGAAGCTGCCATTCCGCAAGGATTCGATCGAAAAAACGCTGCGCGACCTGATGCGCCGCGGTCAAACCCTGAATCTGCAGACCTGCGGCCAGCTGGCGGCCTCGATGGGTCTGCATGTGGTTGGGGTGCGGGTGCCAACCAGCGCCTCGAGCCGCATCCAAACCCCTTCGGTGCTGGTTTGGGGACAATCCTTCGCCCTGATCACAGCCTGCGACGCCCGCGGCCTCACCATCGCCTCCCCGGCCGAAGGCTGGGTCAACCTCTCCCATCCCGAGGTGCACGAGCGCTATCCGGAGGGCGTCGAGCTGCTGCTGGTGGAACGCACGGTGGGCAGTCCGGAAGAACGCTTTGGCGTGAACTGGTTCTGGCCGGCCATGCGCCGCTATCGCAGTGTGCTGCTGCAGGTTCTGCTCGCCTCGTTTGTGGTGCAGCTGTTCACCCTGGCCAATCCACTGCTGATTCAGGTGATCATCGACAAGGTGATCACCCAGCGCAGCCTGGATACTTTGCAGGTGCTGGGCATCGCCTTGGTGGTGGTGACAATGCTGGAAGGGGTGATCACCAGTCTGCGCACCTTCCTGTTCACCGAAACCACCAACCGCATTGACATGCGCCTGGGCGCGGAAGTGATCGATCACCTGCTGCGCCTGCCGCTTGGTTATTTTGAGAAGCGGCCGGTTGGCGAGCTCTCGTCACGGGTTGCCGAACTAGAAAAAATCCGCAACTTCCTGACTGGCCAAGGACTGACAACCATCATCGACTCAATCTTCTCCGTGATCTACATCGCGGTGATGATGATCTACAGCTGGGTGCTCACCATCGTTGCCCTGGCGGTGGTGCCGATTCAGATTTTGCTCACGGTGCTTGGCAGTCCGCTGTTCCGGCGGCAATTGCGCCAGACCGCGGTGGAAAATGCCCGCACCCAGTCCCATCTGGTTGAAGTGCTCACCGGCATTCAAACCGTCAAGGCCCAGAACGTCGAGATGGTGAGCCGCTGGAAATGGCAAGATCTCTACGCCAAATACATCAGTCGCAGTTTTGAGCGCACGATGACCGGTACGGCCTTGAGCCAGACCAGTCAGGTGCTGCAAAAGCTTTCCCAGCTGCTGGTGCTCTGGCTGGGTGCGGCCATGGTGCTCAATGGTGAACTCACCCTCGGCCAGCTGATTGCCTTTCGCATCATCAGCGGTTATGTCACCCAGCCGCTGCTGCGGCTCTCCAGCATCTGGCAGAACATCCAGGAGCTGAAGGTGTCGATGGAACGCCTCGCCGATGTGGTTGATACACCGGTCGAATCCACCGAGATTGATCAACAGAAGATTCCCCTACCTCCCATCCACGGCAGAGTCACATTCGAAGGTGTCAACTTCAGCTTCCAGAAGGGTGCACCGCTGATTCTTAAAAACATCACCTTTGAAGTGCCCGCCGGCACCTTCGTTGGCATTGTCGGCCAGAGCGGCAGTGGTAAAAGCACCCTGATGAAGCTGCTGCCGCGCCTCTACGCACCCCAGTCCGGTCGTCTGTTGATTGATGGCTACGACATTGACAAGGTGGAGCTCTATTCGCTGCGCCGTCAGATCGGCATTGTGCCCCAGGATCCACTGCTGTTCGCCGGCTCTGTCTCTGAAAACATCGCCCTCACCGACCCGGATTCTTCCAGTGATTCGATTGTGCGCGCAGCAAGGATTGCCATGGCCCACGACTTCGTGATGGAGCTGCCTTCGGGCTACAGCACCAATGTGGGCGAACGGGGTGGGGCCCTGAGTGGCGGCCAACGCCAACGCCTGGCCATCGCCCGCACCTTGCTGAGCAATCCAAAGTTGCTGGTGCTGGACGAGGCCACCAGCGCTCTTGATTATGAAACCGAAAAGCTTGTCTGCGATAATCTGCGCCAGGAGCTTTCTGGTTGCACTGTATTCTTTATCACCCATCGACTCAACACGATCCGCAATGCTGATCGGATCATCTTGATGCATCAAGGACTTGTCGCCGAAAGCGGCACCCATGATGAGCTGATGGCTCTGAGGGGTCGGTATTACGCACTCTTTCGCCAACAGGGTTCAGACTGATGAAAAAGATTCAAACCCCTGGATCCCTACTGCGCCATGCTCAAAACAGCATCGAGCAGAAATTAACATCATCCGCCCAGGACGATGTCCATCTTACCCAGTCCAATTTCTGGGCCCGCTCGGTCACCTGGACCTTGATCGCCACCACAGCCTTTGGCATCGGCTGGCTTTTCCTGGCCAAAACTGAGGAGATTGTGGTTGCCACCGGCAAACTGGAGCCTGTCGGCCAAGTCAAGGAAATTCAAATGCCGGTGGGCGGCATTGCCAAAACCATTCTTGTCCGCAATGGCGATACGGTTAAGGCCGGCGAAGTGCTGATGCGCCTTGATGCTGAATCCACCCTGGACAGGCAAAATTCGCTCAGACGTACAATTTCACTAAAGAAAAGAGAGCTAGTCCTCAAATACAATGAGCTCGCTCGCTACATGGATCTCAACAAATCCGAGCAAGAAATACTAGGACGCAATCTGGGATTGAACCGTGAGATGATGTCTCGCTATCAAAGCCTTGCCAAAGAAGGTGCCACTGCCGAGATGCAATACCTACAGCAAAAAAATAAAGTAGAGGAGATCAGCGGGCAACTCGATCAATCTCGCATTGAACGACTTCGCCAACAGGCAATTTTGCTGCAGTCCACGCAACAGCTAGAAGCCGAGATCAGCAAACTCAGCAATGAGCTCGTTGAGCTCAATGT
>CAIZOZ010000485.1 GCA_903934745.1 uncultured cyanobacterium | reverse complement strand
GGCGAGTTGGCAGGCATGGCAAGGGCCAGGGACAAACCGCAGTCACTCTGACAGTGGTGGCGCACACCCCTCCTGGGACCCAGACGGCGCACCCCTACGGGGCACCTTCGCGGGGCTGCAGCCGCTGTTGCTGCCGGGGCCAGCGCCCCCTGAGCAGCCTCCTGTCCATGCCCAGCTTCTCGCTTCATCGTCTTTTCCTCCACAGCCTTTGCCGCGACAGCCTTTGCCGCGACAGCCGTTCCCGCAACAGCCGTGGCGGCGGTTGGCTTCGATTGAGCTTGCTAGCTTCAACCCCCAGGGCACGGATGCGTGAAGCGGCGCCTCACACTCCACTTCCCGCGCGAAGCGGTGCATCAGCCGATCACCTATCGGTTGGCTGTTGATTTCGACATCGCCGCCAAGATCCTGCGCGCCCAGATCGCGCCGAATCAGAGCGGCACCATGGTGGTGGAGCTCTCCGGCGACATCGACGAGCTCGATGCCGCCGAACTCTGGCTGGAGCGCCAGGGGCTGGGCCTCAATCGCGTCCCGGGCGAGATTCGCGTCGATCCGCTGCTCTGCGTCGATTGCGGCATCTGCTCGAGTGTGTGCCCCAGCGGTGCCCTGCGCTTTGATGGCCCGACGGCACGACTCGCCTTCGAGGCTCCCCACTGTCTGGTCTGCGAACAGTGCATTCCCAGTTGCCCCGTGGAAGCCATCGCTCTGGTTTTGGAGACACGATGAAATCCCTCCTGCGCCTGATGCTGCTGCCGGTGCAGGCTCCGATGCTGCTGCTGCTGTTTGCGGTCAGCACCTATCTCGGCATGCACTGGAGCCGACCGATCACCGTCGAGGCCAGCGAGCTGGCCTCCCTCGGCACCCTGGTCTGGTCGGCGGAATGTCTGCAGGCCCTGGTGGTGGTGATGGTCTGCACCATGCCCGACCTGCTGCTGCGTCAGATTTCGAGCCTGATGGCCGCCAGTCGGGTGGTGAGCCTGGTGGTGACCTTGTTGCTGGTGATCACCGGCGGGCTCTACCTGCTGCACCTGGATGTGCTCTCCAATGTGCTGATCCTGGCCTCCACGGTGCTGCTGGCCCGGCTGGATCTGGTGCGCATCCGGGTGCTGCCTCCTCCCCTGGTGATGGCGGTGATGTTGAGCCTGCTGGTGCTGGGTGGGGCGGGCCTGGGCCGGGTCCTGGAAGCTCGCTACGAACCGCTGCAGGCACCGCTGGCCCGCAGCAGGCCGGCTCCCCGGCCGGTTGTCACCGCTGGGCCGCACCCGATCCCGAATCGGGTGCTCCCCCACCTCGATCCCAGTCGCACCAAGACGTCGCCATCGGCGTTGCCTTAACAGCGCGGTTCCGGCCCCTGGTTCCGCTGTTGCTGGTAGCTCCAGGCATTGCCGAGCACCTTCTTCACGTACAGGCGCGTTTCCGGGTAGGGGATCGCCTCCACCCAGAGCTCCGGGGCGCGCTGCAGCTGATCGGTCCGCCAGCCCTGCACCGCTCCCGGACCGGCGTTGTAGCTGGCCACGGCCAGCATCGGTTCGCCCTGCCATTGGCGGAGCAGGCCGCTGAGGTAGCGGCTGCCGAGCTCCACATTGCGGGCTGGATCCTCCAGTTCCGCCGGGCTCAGCGGTTGTCCCGCCAGCTCGGCGGCGGTGGCCGGCATCAGCTGCATCAGTCCGATGGCGCCCACCGAGGAGCGCACGGCTGGCGTGAAGCGCGATTCCTGTTGCGTCAGCCCCTGCAACAGGGCCATCGGCAGGTTCTGAGCGCGGCCGGCGCTGCCGAACAGATCGAGGAAGCGGGGGGGATGGAGGCTCCGCTCCAACTGGGGCTGCAGCTGGCATTGGGCCGGTTTCAAGCGCAGGGCGGCCCGCTCCAGCTGGGCCAGGCCGGTCCAGTCATCGCCCACTCCCTGGCGTAGCCGGCCCTCCAGCAGCAGCTCGGGGCTCTCAGTGGGTGGCACGTTGGCGCGCCGCTGGCGCCAGGTTTCCCAGGCTTCGGTGCGTTGATCCAGGCGCCAGAGCCGATCGAGGCCGGCCTCGCCGCTGGCCAGGGGCTGCCAGCTGTTGCCTTGGCGCGGTGTGGCCCGATCACCGCTGGCGTCTCGTTGCAGATCGCCTTCTCCCAGGCGCAGCGCCGCGCGCCAGCCGTAGTAACCGCCGGGGTTGCGTCGCCTCAGCTCCTGCCAGGTGGCCGTGGCGGCGGAGTCCTGGCCGAGCTGGCGCTGGCTGTAGCCCAGCCAGAAGCGCTGCCGGGCTGCCAGCGGCGGCGGCAGCCGTTCGGCGGGAATGGCCTGCAGCAGGGTCTGCGCTGCGCTCCATTGGCCGGCCAGCAGCTGGCGGCGGCTGAGGTCCCATTGCAGGTCCCAGCTGGCGGGATCATTCGGCCAGCGGCGCAGCACCTGCAGGGCGGGTCGACTGTCGCCGCTGGCTTTGGCCTCACTGCCGCCGGCCGCCGCCAGGGCCTGGTGGGCCGCTCCTGGAGCACTGGCGCGCCAGCGAGCAGGCAACTGGCGCAGGGCCCGATCACTGGCGGCTCCTTCCTGCTGGCTGAGCAGTCGCACGGCCTCCTCGGCCGCTGGGCTGTCTGGCGACTGGTGCACCAACGCCACCAACAGCGTCAGGGCCCGCTGCTGCTCGGCCCCATCCCCCTGCAGCCAGGCCCTGGCCAGGGCGATCTGACCGCTCGGCGACAGGTCGCTGGGCGACAGGTCGCGGGGCAACAGGCCGCTGGACGGCAGGTTGGTGCCGTTGCCCAGGCAGGAGAGAGCGGCCTGGGGATCGCCGAGCTCGGCCAGGGCGGTTGCCAGCTGGCGGCGTTGGCGGGGGTCGGCCCCCCGGGGGCCGGGTTTGCAGCTGGTCTCGATCTTGGCCTGGGCCCCGGGCCAACGGGCGCCCCAGCGGGCCAGGTGCAGGGCCCCGGCCCGGGCGGCGCCTGGCCCGGGGCCGGCCTCCACGGCGGCGGCCAGGGCGGCGGGATGGGCGGGGAAGCGCTGCAGCAGCTGCTGGCGCAGCCGTGGGCTCTGGCGGCCGAGGGCGTAAAGAGCATCGGCGCTGGCGGCCTCGGCCGGGAAGCGCTGCAGCAGCTGCCGCCAGAGGTTGTTGGCCCGGGCTGGCTGGTCCAGGGCCTCGGCCGTCAGCGCCTGGTGCTTGAGCACGACTGCAGCCAGGGGGTCAGGGCCCCAGCCCTGACCGGCCAGCAGTTGGGCTTGCCGCTGGGGATCCGCCGCCGCTTCGGCCTGGCGCTCCAGCAGCAGGCTGGCCTCACGCCGTTGCCAGGGATCGGGCGACCAGCGCCTGAGGCGCTCCAGGGTCGGGGTCGGGGTGTCTGGAGTGAGCGGCGGCAGGCTGGCCAGCAGCGCCCGCCCGCCCAGCAGGGCGACGCCGGTGCCGAGGCAGGAGACGGCCAACAGCAGGGAGAGGCGCGTCAAGGGCTACTGGTCCGGACAATCGGGGAGCATTCTGGGCACTGCCCTGCTCCATCTCGGTGCCTTTGCCGTTCCTGCCGCAGCGCCTGAGCCGCTGGTCGCTGGCCTGGCTGCCGGCCCTGCCGCCGTTGTTCACCAGTTTGCCGGGGGCCGAGCAGCGTCGCCGCGCCCTGCTGGCGGCGGTCCTGGCTGCCTTGGCGCTGCTGCTGCGGCCCTGGCCGCCATTCCTTTGGCTGCCGGGCTGGTGTGTGGGTGGGCTGCTGCTCTGGGCCCTGGTGGCGCTGCTGCGTTGTCTGTACTGGCCCAGGCGCTGGCGCTGAGGCCGGCAATCAGTCCACGTAGCCTGCGCCCAGATCGCCTGGATGGGAGATGGCTGACGCTGGGACCCCCCCCTCGCCAATCGGAGCCAGCCTCGGCGCGGCCGTGGCCGGCTTCGGCACCGATGGCATCCGCGGCCGCGTCGGCAGCCAGGTGACGCCGGCCCTGG
>CAIZOZ010000484.1 GCA_903934745.1 uncultured cyanobacterium | reverse complement strand
CAGCTCCAGCCAGATTTCCGGCAGACCTGGCTGGGACGAGCTGGACGGAATCGCCATGGCCAGGACCGAAACGGCAGTACCTGGTCACCATCTTCCTTCCCTGCAGCCTGAGTGTCGGCTGGGGCTCCGCACCGCGGTACCAGGGTCGGTGGCCAGCCGCTGGCCGGGCTGGACGCCAGTAACGGACAATGGGGCCTGAGAGCACAAGCATGCCTCCCGCACCTTCCGCCACCAATCCCAGACCACTGCCAGCTGAGCAGGGTGAACGGTGCCCTGATCAGCCCAACAGCAGCTTCTGTCCCTGGCCGCGCTGTTGCCCCTGGCTGGTGATCGTGGCTGGCGTGGCCCTTGGCAGCGTGGTGGGTTTATCCCCTTGGCTGTTTCTGGTGATCGGCGGCCTCTGTCTGCTGAGTGGCTGCTTCGCTCAGCGTGTTTGAGCGGCGTGCCTGAACGTCGAAACTGAGCAGAGCGTTGTGAGCAAGGTATGGCCGGAATCATGGGAATGCCGGCAAGGGAGTGTCGAGCAAGAAAGGGCAGGCCATGTTGTGGCACCATCAAAATCCTGTGAAGTGACCCAGCCCAGACCTCGATTAGCTAGCGTAACTTACCTTTTTGTCGTATTTTATTGATCACTAATCACGGAATCAAATGCCACTCAGGTTGATCCTTGAATGGTCACGATTCTCGAGTGAGCGCGTGGATTGGCTAAAAGAGGGTGTTAAAGAGTGCACATCATTCAACATCCTGGCTCGGGCTTGGCTGAATGACAACCCATCGGCATGATGCAGTGATCTGGTTTGGCGTGGAGTTGGCCTGCTGAACCATCTGCACACAGTCCTGTCACGAAGGACTTGAAAAAGCCGGCTAACGGATTTGAACCGATGACCTTCGCTTTACAAAAGCGCTGCTCTACCACTGAGCCAAGCCGGCCTGGGTCTTGGACCCGTGTCACTTTAGAGGCAGGGCCGCCCAGGTTGGCCCTTCGATCAGGGCCTGAGGATCGTTGTTCGTGGCTGTGAAGACCGCCTGGATCAGGCAAAGCCCTGCTCCCCGTAGCAGCCATGGGCCTCTGGGCGGACGCCTCGTGGCAAGCCGATCATCAAGCCTGACAAGCTCTGGTTGATGGATCTGGGGGCCCCAGCTCAGAATGGGCACCAAGAGAACGCCGCCGAAACTCTCCCTGCTTGCTTGCCAGCCATGTCCCACCAGCCTCCGGCCGCCTCCAGTCCACCATCAAGGCTGATCGCCTTCGGACGGTTCGCGGTGCGAGCCGTGAGAGTCGGCGCCAGCACCGTGGCGGTGGTGGCCCTGTTGCGCCAGCAGTGGCTAACCGGGGCCTGCTTCACCATGGCCTGGGTGCTGATCCTGGCGGCTCCCAGAGTGTTTCCGAGCCTGATGGAGGTCGCCGCACCACCGTTGGATGGGCCAACAGATTGATTCTTCAGGATCGTTGCTGCCGGTTGGTCTCTCAGGGGCGGAGGGCCTGCCCTGGGACAGCTCTGTAGAGGCGTTCCTCCAGCCTGGGCCGTGGAGGTGTGGTGCTGCAGTCGACAGCTGGCAAGCCGTGCTGGCGCCGCTGATCCGGCTGTTGGCGCACGGCTGCAGTGAATCTGGCGCACGGGGACCACGTGATGTGGTTTGAACATCCGCCGGTGTTAGAGGTGACAATCTTGAATCCGGCACAGCCACCAGACTTTCTTTCGCTTGGAGTTTGTGGTGATGGTTTTGATTTCGGCTCGCGATCCCTTCTCCCGCCGCCTTTCCCCCAGGGCCTATCGACTGATTGATCCTCTGTTTCAGCCCCATCCGTACCTCGATGGTCTCTACGACTCGATGGAAGACGCCTTGCGTGATGCGATCTGCTGGGTGGAAGGGCTTGACCCCCATGCCCTCAATCCAGCCATCGGCCTGGAGGTGAGCACGGCCAGTGGCGATTGGCGCACCATCCTGCAGCCGGCCCAACTGCTCTGTCCGCTGCCTCTGGCAGTCTGAACAGGCTGGTCCGAGACGAGCTGGGCGCTCCAGGCAGCCGACGTGCGGCCAGACGCCAAAGTCCAGATCGAAACCAAGCCAAAAGCCTGCGGCTGAGCCGATTGCTGGCGGCAGAGGAGGGGAATCAGACCAGGCACCGCGTCGCTCCACGCTCGATACGAGATCACGCTGGACATCGATCAGGTGTTGGACCTCAAGGCCATCACGCGATCAGGAATCCAGGCTGATCACCCTTGTCTGGAATCCGTTGAGTCAGCAGACGTCGGTGGCTTTCATGCCAGGTCTGCCGATCGTCTCTGGCTGGCCAACAAGCCCCGGCCGGGCCCGTACGATCAATGTCTTGTCCGTCAGCCACGTCCGCCAGCCACATCCGTCAGCCATGGTTGGCAGCGGCTCATTCTGCCGTTGATGCAGCCCACGGAACGCTTGAGCCATTCGGGCCGGTTGTTGCCTTGGATTCCTTTCCCCCCATCCCACTCCCATGACCGGTAATCTCCAGGCCATCGGCTTCCTGCTCAGCTGGGTGCTGGGTTGGGGCATCGGCGGCTCCTTGATCGATGCGGGTCTGATCCAGGCGGGGGTGTACTCCCTGGAGGGCGGCCAGCTGGGCACGGCTGTCACCTTCATCTTCTGGAGTCTGGCCTGGGGCGGCGGTGGCTTCTGGCTCTATCGGCGCTGGACCCAGCCCAGCGATTGAGAAGTCCTGCGGGGCAATCTTTCATTGGTATTGGCATTGGTCTTTCTCTCTATGAAGGATTCGACATCAGAGTTCTGCCTGCTGTGTTCGCAGGCCACGCATCGATTTTTTGCTACTGATTTCCTGGGCTGATT
>CAIZOZ010000483.1 GCA_903934745.1 uncultured cyanobacterium | reverse complement strand
TGGCGTTGTAGGCCTTGACCGGATAAAGCTGCGCCAGGGCGCTGCAGAAGATCACGTGGGTGTTCACCCCCACGCCGCTGGTGGCCTGAAAGATGTCATCGGCCAGGTACATCACCTTCTGGGGGGCGCCACCGCACTTGATCGGCGTGGCTGGATGGGTGAACAGGGCGGTTCCCCCCTGGAAGCCGCGGATCGCCGTCCAAGTGGCGGCGATGTGGGCATGGGAATAGTTGCTGACGATGCCGATGAGCCAGCCTGCCGTGGAGGGATGAGATAGCGCACCACCGGGTAGAGGACGCCGAGTGCCACCCCGGTGACGGCACCGAAGGTGAGCAGGTTCATGAACTGACGACGTCCCAGGCTGGGGACCTCGTCGCTGGACGGAAGCGCGGGAACGAGGGTCATGACATTGGGCCTCTGAATCGGTTTATGACGAAAAGCGCATATCGTAGATCCATCTTGACGTTGTCGTGGCTCAGTCCGCGGCGGCGGCGAGAGCGGCCTGAACCTCCGGCAGGTGCACGGCGTACATACCGCGCAGTTCACCAACGGCCAGGTTGAACGCCTTGTCGTCGGGGTAGTTGTCTTTGATGAACGCCGGCCGACTGGCCTTGGTGCCATGGCAGGCCAGACAGCTCGGCTCGACGTTGATGCGTCGGTAGTAGTTCAGGCCGGCGCCCTGCTCAGCCATGGCAGGCTCCCAGAGCCCTTTGATGTCCGGGTGTCTGGTGAACAGATCGATCACCTGACGCTCTTGATCATTGGCGGGGGCATGGTCGGGGTTGCGGTACTTGCTGGCCACCTGACGCACCTGCCAGCCGTTCTCCTTACCGATGGCGATGGCCCGCATGCCTACGGGCTTGCACACCTCCTTCATCGTTTCGATGGTGGGCTCCTCGGTGCGGCCCTCGAGGGTGGAGGCCAGGGAGATACGCATCTGATCGAGCTGCTCCATCGCCACAACGGCCTTGGAGAGGCCTGCCGAATCAACCGGCGGCGAGGCCTCGGCCGCCAGGGCGGTGCTCGGCTGGGCCGTCAACAGCCCAACGCCGACCAGGAGCAGCAACAGGGTGGCGAGGGCCAGCCGTGCCAGCCGCTGGAGAGGAGTGGTGAACGTCATGGGATCAGGTGCCAAGGGATGTTGGTGATGCCGCTGAACTCAGCAGCTTCTGGACGATGGCGATGCCCGTGAAGGCCTGCCAGCCGAACAGCAGCAGCACTCCACCGTTGATGGACACGTGCAGGCCCCGGGCCCAGTCCTTGCCCTTCTGGAGGGAAGGGCCCAGGGAGGCCGTGGCGATCACGAGCACGGCAACGGCCAGACCGACGAACAGGTGGGGGCCGAGGATCAACTTGCCGTTCTTGAGGAAGGTGGCCGCCATCCCACCGACGGCGCCCAGCAGGGTGAGGCCCAGGATCACCGCACCGAATTGGGCGTGGCGCTGGCCGTAGTGCAGGGGAACCATCGCCTTGCGTTCCTCGGCGCTCACCTTGCGGATCAAGCTGGCCTTGTAGCCGAGGTAGCCCGAGTAGAGCATCAGGCCCAGCAGCACCCACATCAGCAGCGGGTGGACGAAGTTCAGAGCGAAGGGCACGTGACCCAGCAGTGAAGGGGCAGGGAATCAGGAGATTGAAAAGGGCCCGGATCACTCCAGGCCCCAGGTTGACGGCTCAGTCCATGGAGCGAAGCAGGATCGACTGGGTGAGATTCAAAGTCCCACTAACCGATCGCAGGCGCACTGAGCGCCATGGGGGTGAGCTCAACCGCCGCCAGATCCAGCGGGAAGTTGTGCACGTTGCGCTCGTGCATCGCCTCAATGCCGAGGCCGCCGCGGTTGAGAACATCGGCCCAGGTGTTGATCACCCGGCCTTGGTGATCCATCACCGAGTGGTTGAAGTTGAGGCCGTTGAGGTTGAAGGAGAAGCTGGCCACGGCCAGGGAGGCAAACCAGATGCCCACCACCGGCCAGGCGGCCAGGAAGAAGTGGAGGCTGCGGCTGTTGTTGAAGGAGGCGTACTGGAAGATCAGGCGACCGAAGTAGCCGTGAGCGGCCACGATGTTGTAGGTCTCTTCTTCTTGGCCGAACTTGTAGCCGTAGTTCTGGGACTCAGACTCTGTGGTTTCACGAACCAGCGAACTGGTGACCAGGGAACCATGCATGGCGGCGAACAGGGCGCCACCGAACACGCCGGCCACGCCGAGCATGTGGAAGGGGTGCATTAGCACGTTGTGCTCGGCCTGGAGCACGAGCATGAAGTTGAAGGTGCCCGAGATGCCGAGGGGCATGCCGTCGGAGAAGGAGCCCTGCCCGATCGAATAGACCAGCAGCACGGCGGTGGCGGCAGCCACCGGCGCGCTGTAGGCCACGGCGATCCAGGGACGCATCCCCAGGCGGTAGCTGAGTTCCCATTCACGGCCCATCCAGCAGAAGATGCCAATCAGGAAGTGAAAGATGATCAGCTGGTAGGGGCCACCGTTGTAGAGCCACTCATCAAGGCTGGAAGCGGCCCAGATCGGGTAGAAATGCAGGCCGATGGCGTTGGAACTGGGCACCACCGCGGCGGTGATGATGTTGTTGCCGTAAAGGAGGCCGCCGGAGACGGGTTCGCGGACGCCGTCGATATCGACGGGGGGAGCACCAATGAAGGCGATCACGAAGCAGCAGGTGGCCACCAGCAGGGTGGGGATCATCAGCACGCCGAACCAGCCCACGTAGAGGCGGTTGTCGGTGCTGGTGATCCAGTCCTTGAAGCTGTTCCATGGGTTGCCCCAGGAACGCTTGAGGATGGTTGTCGTCATGGCGAGAAATGAAGACGGGACTGGGGAGAGCTGCGAAGGCGAGGGCGGCCCATCGTGGTGGACGACCAACCGAGAACCGACTCTTCCCAGTATCACAGTAGCGTTGAAACCCACTATGACGTGAAAGGCGTTATGAGCATTTCTTCTCAAAGGGCTGGTGCGGGTTTCTGTCCAGTTCCGCGCCGGCTGCATCGACCCAACTGGCGGCCAGTGGTCGCCGCTGTTCTGCTTGCCCTGACCCTGATGGTGCTGCCGCTCCAGGCCCAGGCAGCCGTCGAGCCACAGCGTTGGTCCCTCACGGATTCCTCGGGTCATCTCTGGGGCCTGACCCTGTTCGAGCAGCCTGATCCCGCCTATCCAGCCGGGTGGCGTCTGCGCTTGACGGCCCGCTCACCCGGGCAGGTGGTGGATCACCAGAGGCCGCTGCTCCTGAGCGATGGCCTCGGCGGTGCCTGGAACCTGCCGAACCGCAGCGAGGAACTGGTGCGACAGGGGGAAGAGGTGATCCCCGAGTCCTCGGCCCAGTTCGACGCCCACGCTCTGGATCCCAGGCCCAGCGAAGTGCTGCCACTGCAACTGGAGGTGCCGACCCACAATCAAGGGGGCACGACTTTGGTCATGCTCCAACCTGAAGTGGTGCAGGCGCTCCATCAGCTGCCACCAAACCTTGCGTCCTGACTGGGTTGGGCTTCCGGGCCATTGGTCCGCTCCCCCAAGGTCTGTACGACAAACCGCTGCGGCTTGCCGTCGCTGATCCAGCCCTCCTGGGGTGAGAGCGGCGGCCGCTTGCTGTTGCTGCCGCACATGGGCGGCTCAGGCCCCCTTGGGCAGTCGGCCGCGCTGGCGCACACCTGACCAGAAGGACGCAGGCCTTGATCGAGATCCAGCCGGACCTGGCGCTCCCACCCAACCGATGGCTCTCAGCCTGGCCTTGGGATGGCGAGGCACCGGCGGCATCCTCGAAGTGCCAGCGTGAGCGCACCGCAGCCTTGAACCCCTTGGAACCCGAT
>CAIZOZ010000482.1 GCA_903934745.1 uncultured cyanobacterium | reverse complement strand
CGCCTTGGCCGGCGTGATCGGTGGCCAGGCGGAAGCGGTGAACGCCGGCACCAGCAGCCTCTGGCTGGAAGCCGCCGTCTTTGCTGCCCAGGCGGTGCGTCGCTCCGCCCGCAGCGTCGGCCTGCGCACGGAAGCCAGCAGCCGCTTTGAAAAAGGTCTGCCCAGGGAGGTCACCCTCACAGCAGCGGATCGGGCCGTGCAGCTCCTGGTTGAGCTGGCCGGGGCCCGGGTGGAAGGGCGCTGGCTGCACCGCCGGGCCGAGGCGCCGCCGCAAGCCCTGATCCTCGAGCGCGATGCCCTGCACAACCTGCTGGGACCGGTGATCGACGACGGCGAGGAAGTGGATCTGCCGGATCAGCGGATCGAGCGCACCCTGGAGGCCCTGGGTTGCCGGTTGGAGCCGATCGAGACGGGCTGGCGCGTCCAGGTGCCGCCGGAGCGGGCGCTGGATCTGCGGCGAGAAGTGGATCTGATTGAGGAGGTGGCCCGCCTGGTGGGTTACGACCAGTTCGCCGCCCACTTACCCGATCCGCTCGAATCGGGTGGTCTCAGTGCGGAGCAGCAGGTGGAGCGGCGCCTGCGGCGGGCGTTGTGTGCCGCCGGGCTGCAGGAAAGCTGTGCCCTCAGCCTGGTGGCGATGGCCCCCGGGCGGGTGCCGCTCGCCAATCCACTGCTGGCGGACTACGGCCATCTGCGCGACAACCTGCACGGGGAGCTGCTGCAGGCGGCGCGCCGCAATCTGCAGGCCTCCCAGCCTGGCTTCTGGGCCTTTGAAATCGGCCAGGTGTTCCACCCCGGCCCAGACGAAATCCAGCAGACCTCCCTGTTGGTGGGGGTGATCAGCGGTGGGCGGCGCTCGGAGTTGTGGAGCAGCAGCGGCAAGCCCCAGGGGCTGGATTACTACGAAGCGCGGGGGTTGCTGCAGGGTCCATTGGAATCGCTGCGCATTCCGCTGGAGGATCGCCGCCTGGAGAGCGCGCCGGCCGGCGACTGGCTGCATCCAGGGCGCTGCAGCGCCCTGCTGATTGAAGGCCGCAGCGGTGGTTGGTTCGGCCAGCTCCATCCGGCCCAGGCCGAAGCCCTCGATCTGCCCGAAGCCACCTATGTGTTCCAGCTGCAGCTGGAACCGTTGCTGGCGGCGGCAACCCGCCGCAATCGCTGGCAGCCGGCCTACAGCCCGTTTGCCACCGTGCCGGCTTCGGAACGGGATCTGGCTCTGGTGGTGTCGTGCGATGTGGCCACCACGGCCCTGCTCGCTGCCATCCGCAAAGCCGGTAAACCGTTGCTGGAGCAGGTGGTGCTGGTGGATCGCTACGAGGGCAGCCAGGTGGAAGCTGGCTGCTGCAGCCAGGCCTTCCGGTTGCGCTACCGCGACAGCTCCCGCACCCTCACTGACGAGGAGGTGGAACGGTCGCACCAGGCGGTGCGAACCGCCCTGGAGAAACAGTTCGCCGCCCGACTGCGCAGTTAGCTGCGGCGCTCCAGCACGGCCAGGGCCTCGATGTGGCTGGTGTTGGGGAAGAAGTCGATCGGCTGCACCGAGCGCGGCGTGTACACCTCGGCACAGAGCAGACCCAGATCACGGCTGAGCGTGGCGGGGTCACAGCTCAGGTACAGCAGCCGGCGTGGCGGCGTGGCCAGAATGGCGGCCATCACGTGGGGCTCGAGGCCCTTGCGCGGTGGATCGAGCAGCAGGGCTTCTGCCGAATCGAGCAGAGCCGGCAGGGCCGTGGCCACGGCCGCGAGTTCAAACGTGGCCCGCTCGCTGAGGTTGTTGGCGGCGGCATTGAGCCGGGCCAGCTCCACCGCTGATGGATGTTGCTCGATGCCATGCACCCGCCAGCCGGCGGCCGCCAGCGGCAGCGAAAAGGTGCCGATGCCGCAGAAGGCATCCAGCAGCAGAGCACTGCTGGCGCTGGCGTCCTGGCTGCCGCCCAGGCCCTGCAGCATCAAGGGCACCAACCGTTCCGCCTGGGTGGTGTGCACCTGGAAAAAGGTGTCGGCAGCGATGTGGTACTTAAGGCCGGCGAACGATTCCGACAGCCAGCCGCGGCCAGCGATGGTGTAGGTGTTGGGCCCGAACAGCTGGTTGGTGGGACGGGGCTGGAGATTGAGACTGACGCCAACCACCTCGGGCCAGCGCTCCAACCAGGATTGAGCCAGCACTTCGAGGCCATCGAACTCCTGATGGCTGGCGATCAGGGTGATCAGCACCTCGCCGGTGTGATGGCCCACCCGCAGGGCCAGATGCTTGAGGCCCCCTTCGCTGAGGCCATGGCGATCGACTGGCCAGTCGCTGGTTTCCAGATCCCGTTTGAGCGGGGCGATCAAGGCATCGATCCGCGGGTCGAGCACCGGGCAGCGGTTCATGTTGACGATCCGATGGCTGCCGCGGCGGTAGTAGCCGGCCTTGAGATGGCCGTCTTCGCTGCGCTCCAGGGGGATCACGGCCCGATTGCGATAGCCCAGGGGCCGATCCGAGGCCAGCAGCGGCAGCACCTCGGGACTGAGGCCGGCAATTCGTTGCAGCGACTGTTCCAGGGAGCGCTGCTTCCATTGCTGCTGTCCTTCGTCGCTGAGCGGCTGCAGGCTGCAGCCACCGCAATGGTCGGCGAGGATGCAGGGAGGGCGGCGGCGCTGGGGCGAAGGCTGCAGGATGCGGCGCAGATCGGCGTGCAGCTGGCGGCGGCGCTCGGGCAAAAGCCTGACAGCCACACGATCACCGGGCAGGGCACCGTCCACAAACACAACGCGCCCCTCCAGCCTGCCGATGCCGCGGCCGTCATGGGAGAGGTCCTGGATCTCAAGTTCGACGTCGGTCGCCGAAGCGTTCTGCTGGGTCATGTCATCGTCCATTGGTCTCGACCCTATCGGCAGCCGTGCAAAGGGGCGTTACACCTTGCACGCCGAAGCCCGATCCGCCGGCACCACTCGATAAGATCACCTGGTCTGTGGTCGCTGCAATGAGCGTCGTTCGCGATCTGATCCTCCAGGCCGATGATCAGCTGCGGTATCCCACCGGCGGCGAGTTGCGCTCGATGGTGGATTTCCTTTCGGGAGGAGCCAGGCGCCTTGGGGTGGTCCGGGTTCTCACCGAAAATGAGAAGAAAATCGTTGATGAGGCAGCCCGGCAGCTGTTTCTCCGCAAGCCCGACTACGTGGCTCCCGGTGGCAACGCCTTTGGCCAGAAGCAGCGGGCCCAGTGCCTGCGGGACTACAGCTGGTATCTGCGCCTGGTCACCTATGGAGTGCTGGCCGGCAGCACCGAGATGATCCAGCAGATTGGCCTGGTGGGTGCCCGGGAGATGTACAACAGCCTCGGAGTCCCCTTGCCGGGCATGGTGGAGGCCATGCGCACGCTCAAGGAGGCGGCCCTGGTGTTGCTGAGCGCCGACGATGCCGCACTGGCTGGTCCCTATTTCGATTTCCTGATTCAGGGAATGCAGACCACCACCTGACGGGTGCTCGGATCCAGAGCTCCGTTTCCGGCTGCGGTTGGCAGACCCGGCGCCACTGCTGATCGACGTCACCAATCAGGACTGGGGCAAGGGCGGCAGCAATGCCGCTTTTTTTGTGGGCTTGCGGCGGGAGCCGGTCGTGCTGGTTGGCTGTGCGGCCAAACCCGGAACCGCTGCCGGCTTCGAGTGCCGCAACAGTGGCCCGTTCTCCGTCCCTCGAGTCTCGTCAAGGACTTGCCACTGGACCCAGGGAGGGTCTCGCCCTGGGTCCTTGAGACCCAGCCACAGCGCCGCCTGCCTCCACCCTCACGACCTGGACAGGGCCTGGCTTGCGTGTCCAGCTGGACCATCGCCTTGAGTTGTATCTAGACATTCTCGCCTGAGATGCACGATGAAACCAGATACGAGTCTGGGGTGAGACTCACGAGTCAAGAACCTGGGTCCATCCTTGAGCTCCTGACGCTTGGTCCCGCAGAGTCTTGCTGGTCACATGGCAGACCTCAGCTAAGACTCTTGCTAAGTCCCCAATGAGAATCCTGAGCCTTGACTGTGCGGGGAGGCGCCAGGCTGCCGCCGGCTGCGGCTGCCCTTCAAGCTCCAGGACGACGACCGATGCCACCGAGCGTCCGGGCCGAAAACCGGTGAAATTGAGGCCGGTAAATCCTGCGTATCTGCCTATGAAGCAGATACGCAGGATTTACGAACCCTGTTGCAGCAATCATTTTAAGCTGTGTCCACAGCGTATTTCTGAGTGTGGACAAACTTGACAGCCGTGGACAAGACCAGGCCAGGACCCAGGGCCCCAGAAGCAGCTCCACTCCATCTCAACAGCAGAGGCCGTTCCAGCAGCGTGCTCTGGAGCAGTTGCTGTAGACACGTGGTGCCACACAAACCAAATCACCGATTTTTTGGAATCTAATTGGTCTCGGTTGCGACTTATCCAGGTCCTATCACGAGACCAGAGCAAGATCAATGACAATGGGAAGTTCTCGTATGGTCCAAATGAGACTCTGCCTTGGTCCCATGGCAAGACCCAGATGCGAGCACCGAATGCGATCAAAAACCGACAATCTTAGACTGGACTTGCACTAAGTCTTGGTATAGGACTTAAGCGAGATAACTGACTAGAGATAGATCTCGTCAATCCCAAACGCGACTTGGTCTAAGTCTTAGAAAGAGACCTGAATGGGTCGGCTAATTGGGCTTTGTTCTCGTGTGTCTTGACTACGTCTTGCATTGAGTCCTGTGATCAGCACCAGTTGCGACGACTGACCACCCTCAAATCTCGAAAGTCCCAGCTGCAACTCTGAATTAGTCCCGCACCAAGACCCAGATAAGACTCTCGAACGGACAAAGTTCTCGATCATCTCATCCAAGACTTGTAAATAGTCCTAAGACAAGACTTAACTGAGATCAGCGAACCAGGACCTGAGGCTGAAGGGGCGACTGAGCGCGGCGACCACCGATGGCCTGGTGGCCGCGTTCAGCTGCCAGGCGGATCCAGTCCAGACCCCATCAGTCTTCACCACCGAGAACCGGAATTAGACCAGTTCTGCGACTCAACTGAGATCTCTGCCACCTCGACACAACCTGGCGCTGCCTACGCGGCCGCGTTGCCGGCCCCAGCCGCAGCGCTGGCTCACAAGCGCCACGCCAAGCCAGCCAGGATTTCGGATCACAAATCCCAGCCAAGACCCCGAACAAGACCAGGCCTGGGTCCCAGCTGGGAGTGGAGATCTGGCTAGTTTGATTCCGGGCGCTGGCGGTACAGCTCCTTGAGCAGTTGATAGGCCTCATTGATCCGGCGCATGGCCTCCACCGAGCCGCCGGCATCCGGATGATGGCTCAGGGCCAGCTCGCGGTAAGACTCACGAATCTGGGACAAGACCAGGTGCTGGCCTGGATCCGTGGGCAAATTGAGCAGCTTGAGCGCTCCCTGCAGCGTCATCGTGTGCTCCAGGGTCTGGAAGGAGCGGCCCCGGCCGCGGCGCCGGAACCGTTGCACGAAACGACGAATCAGGGTGGGCAGCCGCAACGTCAAGGTGGCGGGACTGAATGGATCCTCGAGCACGCCGGCGATGACCAGCACCCGCTCAAAACTGGGGGGTTGCTCGCTCCATTCCGGCACGTTGTCACGCATCAGCTCACAGGCGGCCGACCAGGTGAACAGACGCCCCTCGCTCTGATCGGACTGGGGCCAGATGTCATGGGCCAGCCAGATCATGGCGTTCTCGAGCACCGTGGCATTGGGGGGCTGGCCATAGACGGTGATCCAGTGATCCCGGGCTTCCTGGAGCGCCTGCTGGATCAGCTCCGCCGACACTTGCAGGGGCGCCACGTTCAGCGCTGGGCCCGTGCGCAGGGTGGGGCCGAGATCGCGCTTGAGTTTGCTTGTGCGCTTCTGGACAAACCCAGGCAGATCAATCCCACCACCTGCTCCTCCAGCCAGGCTGCGGCTGCGATCCGTCCCGGCCTCACGGTTGCCTTCCTCGGTCGCCAGCGGCTCGAGAGCGTCCTGGCCGATCAACACCAGAGACACCTGCTCATCGAGCTCGCCATCGGCATCACGGCGCTCGGCGACCGCCGCCAGGTTGTCCGGCAGCTCGTCGGTATCGAGCTCACCATCGCCGAAGACCTGTTGCAACAGGCGCTCCAGTACCGCGCCGCGATGCTTCAGGCCCCACTCGCGGCGCAGCCGCTCCAGGTGCACCACCGTCTGCTGCGGTAGTGAGACGCTGGTGCGTTTCCATGCTTCGGGGGCTTCATCCACCTCCACGCTCGGTTCCTCGCTCAGGCCTGGCTCATGGCTGCTGCCACTCCTGCATCACCCGTTGCTGGGCTTCCACCGCCCGACGGTAACGATCAACCAGAGATTCGTCAGCTCCCCTGGAGCCGCCCAGACCACTGGGTGTGATCACCCGCACTGAGGGTCGACGCCCGTCGCTGCCCTGCCAGGCCGGCGGTGCCGGCGGTGGTTGCAACCAGGTGGGAATCGAGCTGGGACGCAGAACCTCCGGCGGCGGCAGCAGCGGTTGCGCCGGCGGGCGGAAGCGTCTGGTGGCCGTGGCATTGATCGGAGGCCGGGGCGCTGCCATGGCGGCCGGCTCAGGTTCCGCCCTGGCTGGCGAGCCCGGCAAAGGCGGGGGGCCGCTGGGTTTGGCGGGTCGGCTGGCATTGAGCCGGGCCAGCTCCTGCTGCCGTTGTTGTTGCTGCACCACGGCCAGCTGGCCGGTGGGCACGATGCTGAGCAGATGGCCCGGTGTGGCATCGGCCGGATACACCATGCTCACTCGCAGGGGAGAGTCAACGCCGGGCCGCAGATTGATCGATCCGAGCGAGAGGCTTTCCCCAGACCTGAGGCCAACATGCACTTCGCGCAAGCCTTCGGCGGAACGGATCTGGATGGAGCCTCGAAAAGCCGTGAAGTTTCGTCCCCCCAGTGGTGAGGGATGGCTCATCACCAGCTCATAAGCTCCGCTGCCGCGCAGATTGAGATCCACATCGAAGCGCACGCCATAGGT
>CAIZOZ010000481.1 GCA_903934745.1 uncultured cyanobacterium | reverse complement strand
TGCCCGAAGCCTCGCTGGCGGCGGTGAACTTTCCGGCCAAGGCTTTTTATCTGCTCGCCGCCGTGGGGATCTGCGCCAGCAGCAGCGAGGCGCGCCGGGTGATTCAAGGTGGTGGCGTCAAGCTGGATGGCGAAAAGTTGGTGGATGCCAACCGCGAGTTCAGCGGACCGGACGAGCTCCAGGGCCTGGTGCTGCAGCTGGGCAAAAAAACTTTCCGCCGGCTGGTGCCCTGAGCAATCCTGGCCTGGGGACGCCCGCCCGTTGTGCCTTTGTCCAACCGCGCCGCGCCAGCGCGAACCGGCCGCCTCCTGCAAGGTCAGAACGGGGCTCGGTAGGCTCGGCGCGTCGCCGGGTTCCGATCGTTGATCATCCTCGGCATTGACCCCGGCCTGGCCCGGGTGGGTTATGGCGTGTTTGAGGTGCAAGAGCGGCCGGCGACTGGGGTTGCTGGTACTCAACGTCTGCTTGATTGCGGCATGATTCGCACCGAGCCGGGCCGCAGTGAAGGCGATCGCATGGTGGAGATCGCCGCCGATCTGCGTCAATTGATTCGCCGCTGGCGGCCCGATCTGGCCTCGGTGGAAAAGTTTTTCTTTTATCGCTCCAGCAACACCATCGCTGTGGTGCAGGCCCGCGGCGTGTTGATCATGACCCTGGCCCGCTTCCGTATTCCGGTGGTGGAGTTTCCGCCGATGCAGATCAAGCTGGCCGTTGCCGGCCATGGCCATGCCGATAAGGAGGCGGTGCTCGAAGCCGTGATGCGCGAACTGAATCTCGAGCATCCGCCCCGCCCCGATGACGCCGCCGATGCCCTGGCGGTGGCGCTCACCGGCTGGTTCCAGCGATGAAGGCCGGCGCGGATAAGGCCGAGCTGCGGCGCCGGTTCCGCCAGCTGCGACGCGCCAGCCTGGCGGACAGCCAGCGGTTGATCCTGGCGGTGGCGCGACGGGACCTGCCGGCCCTGCTGCCGGCCGGCCAACGGCTGGGGATCTACTGGCCCCTGGCCGGCGAGGTGGATCTGCGCCCCCTGGCCGCCGACCAGGTGCCCCTGGCCCTGCCGGCGGTACGGGCCGAGCCGGCGCGGCTGCTTTACCTGCCCTGGCAGCCCGGTGAGCCCCTGGCCCCGGATCACTGCGGCATTCCGGCCCCGCTGGCCAGCGGCCGGCGAGCCGATCCCAGGCTCGCGCCTGGCCAGCCCAAGGCTGTACCGCCAGGCCTCGAACTACCCCCCGCCGCACTGGCGCTGTTGCTGGTGCCTGCCCTGGCGCTCGATCCCCATAGCGGCATTCGCCTCGGTTCCGGCGGTGGCTGGTACGACCGTCTGCGTGCTGATCCCAGCTGGCGTGCCGTGCCGGCCGTGGCGGTGCTGCCCGCCGCCTGCGTGGTGGCGGACTTGCCACGGGATCCCTGGGATGTGCCCTTCGCCGGCTGGCTGGATGAAACCGGTCTGCACTGGCTGGCCAGCCGTCACAACATTGCAGCCTTGTAACGGTGGCGCCTCTGGCTCACCATCCCGGCTGCGATTTGCCAGGATCCGGTGCAGCAACGCCCTCCCCCCACCTTGGACCTGACCGTGCTGCAGAACCAGGCCCTGCGGAGTGTGGAGCAAGCTCCCACCAGCCTCGAGCGGCGCCATCTGGCCGGCAGTGGCGGCCGCGCCTGCACCGCTTCGGAGCGCATCCTGGCCGCCGAGCTGCAGGCCCGCGGTGAAACCACTGATGCCCTGTCGATGATGATCAGCTCTGTCGCCAGGATGGTGCAGGCGGGCAAAAGCAGCGATAGTCGCTGGAAATCCTCCTGAAGCCACATTTCACCATGACCCGTTTGCTCCTGCCCTTGCTGGCGGGGTCCGTCGGCTTGCTGCTGCTGCCGGTTGGTGCCCGGGCCCACGGCCTCGAATCCAGCCTGGAGCGCTACGGCAACCTGAGTGCCGGATTACAGAGCCATTTTTCCAATGGCCTGCCGGCCGGCGATGCCAGCGTGCGCTTGCTGGTGCCGGGTGGGGAAGCGATCTCCCTGGGTCGCACCAACGCTGAGGGCAAGCTCAGCTTCCAGTTGCCTGCCCGCGCCAGCGCCGACTGGGAAATCCAGGTGGATGCCGGTCCGGGCCATAAGGACTATCTGGAACTGCCGCCACGCCAATCCCAGCCGGCTGCTGTCAGCAGCCGTAGCGAAACCGGTCTTTTGCTGGCTCGGCGCCAGCTCGGCGGCCTTGGGCTGTTGGGCTTGCTGGGGGCCGCCGGCGGCCTGCTGCTGCGTCGTCAGCGTCCCTGACGTCAGCGTTCCTGAGGCCAGCGTCCCTGACGCCAGGGATGCTGTGAATGCCCCCATGCTCTGAGAGCCCATTCCCTTCCTGTGACCACCGGCAGCATCGCCCTTGATCGGATCGTTGAGCGCCTCGGCAGCACCAACGATCCCAAACGCCGCTATGAGTACGTGCTCTGGCTGGCGAAGAAGCTCGAACCCCTGCCGGAAGCGTTGCGGCAGGAGGCCTACAAGGTGCGGGGTTGTGT
>CAIZOZ010000480.1 GCA_903934745.1 uncultured cyanobacterium | reverse complement strand
GTCCCACGGGGGCGACCGCGATGGCGCCCACGGCGCCGAGGCGTTCGACGATCGCCTGCAGCCGGCCGCTGTCGATGCGCAGGGCCAGGGGATGGCCGATCAGGCGGGCGGTGCTGTGGAACAGATCTTCAATGGCGATCAGGCCGTTGTCCCGCAGGGTGCGTCCGGTGGCGACCAGATCGACGATCGCCTCGGAGATGCCGGTGAGGGGGCCCAGCTCGACCGAGCCGGTGAGCTGGATCAGCTCCACCGGCAGGTCCAACGCCTCGAAATAGTCCTGGGCGCAGCGGGTGAACTTGCTGGCGACGCGGCAATGGGCCGGCAGATCCAGGGCGCGGCGATAGCCGCTGCTGGCCTGGACAGCCACGGCCATGCGACAGCCGCCGAAGCCCAGATCCAGCAACTGGGCCACCGGCAGTCGGTGTTCGCGCAACACGTCGTAGCCGACCACACCGAGCTGGGCCTGGCCATAGGCCACATAGACCGGCACATCGGCATTGCGCACCAACAGGGCCCGGGCGCTGCCGCAGGCACTGGGCACCATCAGCAGCCGGTTGTCCGGATCGAGCAGGGTCGAGAAATCCAGCCCGGCTTCAGCAAACCGCCGCACCGAATCCTTGAGCAGGGCCCCTTTGGCCAGGGCAACGGTGAGGACTGGTCGGGAGGCAGCGGTGATCATGGGGGCAACGCCGCAACCCGGACTTTAACGATGCAACCGAACCAGCAGCCTGCTGAACCGCTCGAGCTCGCCCTGCTGCCGGTGCTTCAGGACAACTATGTGATGGTGTTGCGGCGCGGCGGCCTGGCCGCTGTCGTCGATCCGGCGGTGGCCGAGCCGGTGATCGCCTGGCTGGAGCAACGGAATCTGACCCTGGTGGCCGTGCTGCAGACCCATCACCACAGCGACCACATCGGCGGCACGCCGGCCCTGCTGCGCCGTTGGCCCGCCGCCGAGGTGGTGGCCAGTCGTGCCGATCGGGAGCGGATCCCCTTCCAGACCAAGGGCGTCGCCGATGGGGATTGCTTCAGCCTGCTGGGTCGCCCCGTGGAGGTGCTGGAGGTGCCGGGCCACACCCGCAGCCACATCGCTTTTCACCTGCCAGCGGACCAGGGCGAAGCTGCCGAACTGTTCTGCGGTGACACCCTGTTCGCCGGCGGCTGCGGCCGGCTGTTCGAAGGCAGCCCCGAGCAGATGCACCAATCGCTGCAACGGCTCACCGCCTTCGAGCCCAGCACCCGGGTGTGGTGCGCCCATGAGTACACCGAAAGCAACCTGCGCTGGGCCGCCAGCGAGGCGCGGCAGGATGCCGCGATTGCGGCGCGGCTGGCGGCGGTGCGTCAGCAGCGGGCCGCTGGCGAGGCGACGATCCCCAGCTCCGTCGCGCTGGAACGGGCGACCAATCTGTTCGTGCGCAGCCTGGACCCCGCCGAATTGGCGCGGCTGCGCGAGAGCAAGAACAGCTACCGGGGTTGAGCTCGCCTGGTTCAGGCGCTGGCGACCATCCGCACCGGCAGGGCGCCTGGATACAGCAGGGCCCGTTGCCCTGGACGGATCCGCAGCTCACAGGCCAGGCCGGCGGGATGGTCCTGGTCCAGCGGCAGCCGCAGCCGCACGCTGAAGGCGCCGCAAGCGACGCGATACAGCCAGCTGTGACCCAGAAACTCCCGCCCCAGCACGCGGCAATGACCTTCGGCGCGCGGCTGCAGATCGAGGCCATCGGGGGCCAGCAGCAGCTGCAGTTCGGTGGCTTCGGCGTTGTCTGCAGCGGTGGGCTGGTTTCCTGGCGGCTCCAGGGCGAACACGCCCAGTGCGGTGAGCAGCCGATCGCCCTGGCGCTCGGCCGGCAGCAGATTGCCCTGGAGCACAAACCGACCCACGAAGGCCGTGGCTGGCCGTTGCACCAGCTGCTGGGGAGTGGAGCACTGGTCGAGATGGCCGTCCCGTAGCACCGCCACCCGATGGCAGATCGCCATCGCCTCCTCCGGATCATGGGTGACCAGCAGGGCACTGGCGCCGCATTCGGCCAGCACCGCCGGCAGCTCGCTGCGCAGGCGCAGACGCACCTCCACATCGAGATTGGAGAAGGGCTCATCGAGCAGCAACACCGAGTTGCCAGGGGCCAGGGCACGGGCCAGGGCCAGCCGTTGGCGCTGCCCGCCGGAGAGCTCATGGGGATAGCGGCGCTCCAGACCCTGCAAGCCCAGCAACTCCAGCAACCAGGCCGCCCGGCTGCGATCGGCGCCGGGCCTGAGGCCAAAGCAGACATTGCCCCAGGCCTCGAGATGGGGGAACAGGGCGTAGTCCTGAAACACCATGCCGATGCCACGGCGCTCCGGAGCCAGCCAGCGCTGCTCACCTGCCACCTCGCGGCCGTGGATCGCCACCGTTCCCTGGGCCGGTCGCTCGAACCCGGCAATCAATCGCAGCAGGGTGGTCTTGCCGCAGCCCGAAGGCCCCAGCAGGCCCACCAGTTCCCCCGCCGCCAGACTCAGATTCAGGCCCCGCAGCGTCCAGGCGCCTGCGGCGGCATTGGCATAGCGATGCCAGAGATCACGCAGCACCACCGGGTCGCCCTCGGCCATGGCCGGGCAGACGGCGGCGGCAGCGATCGGCATGACAGGCGCAGGGGCGATGGCCGGAAACGGACATAGGCTCAAGCGCCCATCTTCTCCCGTCATGAGCAGCCAGCCGACGGCCGTCCACACCGATGCTGCGCCAGCGCCGGTGGGGCCCTACAACCAGGCGGTGCTAGCCGGCAACGTGCTCTATTGCTCCGGCCAGATCGCCCTTGACCCTTCGAGCGGAGCGATGGTGGGAGCCGGGGAGGTGGAAGCTGAGACCCACCAGGTGCTGCGCAACCTGCAGGCGGTGCTGAAGGCAGCCGGTACCGGGCCCCACCGGGTGGTGCGCACCACGGTGTTTCTGCTTGATCTGGCCGACTTCGCCCGGGTGAATGCGATTTATGCCGAGGTGTTCGGCGCCGGGGTATCACCGGCCCGGGCCTGTGTGCAGGTGGCGGCGTTGCCGAAGGGGGCGAAGGTGGAGATTGACGCCATCGCCGTGCTCGATTGAACCGGCAGAGCGTTGAAGGCCGGTGCCTTGGGCCCTCTCCGAGCGGTACCGCTGGCAGGGGAGTCGATCAAGACCTGGCTCAGACGATGGAGTCCAGCCGTCCGCTGGCCTTCCGCCGCTGGCCTGGTGCCACGGTGGCAATCCTGGGAACTTTGCGCCAATCTGGCCCGTGCAGCGAGCCTTCATGGAAACTCCCTTCGGCAACTGGCTCCCCGAGGTGACCGTGATGACTCCGGCCCGTTTTGAGGACGCCATGTCAGCCGTTCAGGCAGTTCAGCAACTGAAAACAGTGGTCTTGCATCTGGGTGGCATGGCGCCCGATGAAGCCCAGCGCACCATTGACTTCGTCTCTGGTGGGGTCTACGCGATGGACGGTCAGTCGGAGCGGCTGGCAGACACGGTGTTCCTGTTTGCCCCCTCCCTGGTGCGGATCAGCCATGACGCCAACGGAGACGCGGACGAGCCCGGCTGAAGCCCATGCTGCTGGGGGTGGATGGCTGCAGGGCCGGTTGGTTGGCGATTGCCGCTGCTGCCCAGGGAGCAGACGTGACCGTGCAGTTGCATGCCGATGCACCCTCCCTGGTGGCCACCCAGGGATGGCAGCTGATGGCCATCGACATTCCGATCGGTCTGCCCGAGCGAGGCAGCCGGGCCTGCGACCAGGAAGCCCGCCGCCTACTGGGCGCTCGCCGCAGCAGTGTGTTCCCGGCGCCGATCCGGGCGGTGCTGGAAGCTGGCAGTCACCAGGAAGCCTGCAAGATCTCGCGCCAGTTGCAGGGCAAGGGAATCAGCTGTCAGAGCTTCAACATCCTGGCCAAGATCCGCAGCATCGACCAGCTGCTGCAGGTCGACAAGGCCTTGGCCCAGCGGATCCATGAGGTCCACCCCGAACTGATCTTTCAGCAGTGGAACAGCGGCACACCCATGGAGCACGGCAAAAAGACGCCCCAGGGCAAGCAGGAGCGGCTGCAGCTGGTGGAGAGCGAATTTCCAGGGGCCTGGTGTTCGATTCGCGGCCAGTACGGCCGCAGCGCCGTAGCCGACGACGACATCCTGGATGCCCTGGCCGCCCTCCATACCGCGCGCCGCCTCCTCAATCGACAGGCCCTGCAGCTGCCAGCCCCAGGCGCCACTCCATTCGATGCCTGCGGCCTGCCGATGCGAATCTCCGCCTGAGCTCTCCTGGCTGATCAGCAACTACAGTCGCCGAGACGGGGCGTGGCGCAGCTTGGTAGCGCGGGTGCTTTGGGAGCACTAGGTCGCAGGTTCGAATCCTGTCGCCCCGATTGACTTTTCAGGGATTGGCCAAGGGAGATGGGAGAGATTTGGGGAGAGATTCCCTCTCCCGTCCTCGCCCGGTGGTCTCTCCCGCCCGAAGTGGGAGAGGGTCTCTCCCGTTTCACCCTCAGATTGGAGGCCTCAACAGGCGATCGGGAAGCTGATGGTCGATCAGGCCTGGGCTGAGGGGGCAGGCTCCGTGGGAGGTGGCATGTACTACGAACGGAACAGCACCGCCACCGGCGGCTTCAGGCCTTCGAGACGGGCAGCGAGGACTTCATGACCGGTGGCTGGGTGCGGGTGCTGGCCAGTGCCGAGCAGGTGCGCAAGGAGCGCGCCGGGATGAAGCTGGCCGCCAAGGCGGGCCTGGTGAGATCCACGGCGCCCACCGAGGCGTGCTGCTGGTGGAGTTGCTCGGCGTTCCCTGGGGCTGAGCAGACGCCGCAAGGCTCCAGTCGGCAGC
>CAIZOZ010000479.1 GCA_903934745.1 uncultured cyanobacterium | reverse complement strand
CTGGCTGAACTCCAGCCGGATCCCACACTCCAGAACCACCCCCGAGCCACCACCACCGATGCCGCTGCTGCCCCGCCGCTTTGAGCGCCTCAAGGCCGTGCTCAATCGCCGCATGGGGGATCTCACCGTGCTGCTGGAGCACGTGGACAAACCCCATAACCTCTCGGCCATCCTGCGCAGCTGCGATGCCGTGGGGGTGATGGAGGCCCATGTGGTGAGCCTGCCCGGCCGCCCCCGCACCCTCAACGACACCGCCAAAGGCAGCCAGAAGTGGGTGGAGCTGCTGGCCCATGCCGATGGCGCCACCGCCCTGGCCCATCTCAAGGAGCGGGGCCTACGCATCTTCGGCACCCAGCTGGGCGTGGCGGCACGGGACTACCGCGAGTGCGATTACACCGGCCCCTGCGCTTTCGTGCTGGGGGCTGAGAAGTGGGGACTGAGTGAGGCCACCACCCGGCTGGTGGATCAAGCGATCTTCATCCCGATGCAGGGCATGGTGCAGTCGTTGAACGTGTCGGTGGCGGCGGCCACCCTGCTGTTCGAAGCCCTGCGCCAGCGCCAGCAGGCCGGCCTGGTGCCCAGCCGGGGTGAAGGCATCGAACCGCTGCGCTATCAACGCATCCTGTTCGAATGGGCCTACCCGGAGGTGGCCCGCTGGTGTCGTCAGCAAGGGCGCCCTTATCCCGAGCTCAACAGCGAAGGCACGATCCTTGAGGAGCTGCCACGGACGCAGAGGCTGCGCTGTTGAGCGGCCACTGGTCGTCGTGCGCAGCGTCAGGCCAAGGCCCCGAACGGCCGGGGGGCTGAGTCAACGAGCCGAAGATCCGGCGGGGGCGGAACAGCAGATTCGACACCAGCCCCAGGCTCATGATTCCAGGCTGCTGCTGCCCTGACGCTCGCACTGAAGGGCGCTGGGCAGCCAGAGAGCCAAGCCCAGCAGGGCAAGCTCAAGCACCAGGGGTCGGCCAGCCACCACCACCACCACCAGGACCAATACGGCCAGGAACTTGGTGAACAGACCGATCACGTCGTCGCGATGGGACCGTCCCCGCAACCACAGCAGCAGCGCCAGGGCAAGAAAAAGCAGAACCGACCACCAGGGCATGACGGGCTAGGAGCCAAAGCGTGAGCAGAGGCCAAGCTTAATGAGACCTGCACTGCTCGCCCCGAACTGGCGGCCGAAACCAGGGCAACGGATTCAGCTGCTGCGCTCAGGTTGGCCCGAAAGCCAGCTCTCCAGGCCCTCACCAAGAAACGAGAGCCCCAGCACCAACACGAACATGGCCAGGCCGGGATAAAGCGCCGTCCACCAGATGCCCGTCGGCACGGCTGTCAGGGCCTGTTGCAGATCACCACCCCATTCAGGGATCGTTTCCGGCAGCCCCAGCCCCAGAAAACCAAGGCCGCCCAGCACCAGCACAGCATCAGCAGCATTGAGGGTCAGCAACACCGGCACCGAGGTGATCACGTTGCGCAGCAGGTAACGGCGCAGGATCCAGAGGGGACCGGCACCGAGCGACCGGGCTGCCTCCACGAACAGTTCCGCCTTCACCTGGGCTGTCTGGTTGCGAACCACGCGGAAGTACTGGGGCACATAGACCACACAGAGGGCCGCGGCGGCATTCGGCAGCCCCCGACCGAGCAGAAAGGCCAGCACCACGGACAGCAACAGCACCGGCAAGGTGTAGAGGGTGTCCATCAGCAGCACGAGGGTGCGATCGACGCCGCCGCCGAGATAGCCACTCACCATGCCCAGAGGGACACCAACCAGCAGGGCCAGCACCAAGGCGATCAGCACCACCTGCAGGGCCACACCACTGCCTGCCAGGGTTCGAACGCAGACATCACGACCGAGCCGATCGGTGCCGCACCAATGGAGCAGCGAAGGCGATGCATAAATCGGGTTATCCAGTCCGGTGTTCGGATCACTGAGCACACCGAGATGAATCAACAGGGGTGTCAACAGAGCCATGGCGGCATAGATCAGCACGATGGCCATACCCCAGAGAGCCATGCGGCCCGAGAGATTGGTGGTGGACCAACGTGGGAACAACAGCAACGGACGCCAGCGGTTGGCCCATTCAAACCCGCTCTGGCCACGGTCCGGAGAGGCCACCTAGGCTGAAAGGCGGCAATTTCGATCCAGCCGCAGCCATCCCGGGCCCCAAGTTGTCAGACCCCATGAGCTCCTACCGACTCCTGATCGTTGATGACGACCCGGAACTGCGCAACTTCCTGGTCACCGAACTGTCAGTGGAGGGCTACAGCTGCCATGAAGCAGCCACGGGCCAGCAGGCTCTCAGCCAGATTCGCGCTGAACCCTGGGATCTGATTCTGCTCGACTGGACCCTGCCGGATTTCAATGGGGTGGAGGTGTGCCGGCGCATGCGCCAAGGTGGAATCAGCACACCTGTGCTGATGATCACGGCCCGGGATGAGGTGCGTGAGCGCGTCGAGGCCCTCGACTCCGGCGCTGACGACTACCTCACCAAGCCTTTCTCCATCGAAGAGCTGCTGGCCCGGGTCAGGGCACGGCTGCGGCGCACGGGGCTGAACGAACCGGAAGACGGCATCCTGCGAGTGGGGGATCTGGCCATGAACCCCGCCAGCCGCGAAGTCAGCAGGGGAGGGCAAGCGATCCACCTCACCGCCCGAGAGTTCGACCTGCTCCAGCATCTGACCCGCCAGCCCAACCAGGTGCATGAGCGACGCAGCATCCTCGATGCCCTCTGGGGCGAAAACTGGATGGGTGACGACAACCTGTTGGACGTCTATGTGCGGTATCTGCGCAAAAAGCTTGAGCCGGCCGGCCAGCCCACCTTGATCCAGACCGTGCGTGGGGTTGGTTTCATGGTCAAGGAAGGGCCTCCCCGCTGAGCGTGTCGGCAGCCAACGCCGGATCATCAGGACTTTCCGTGCCTTCAAACTGCGGCAGATGCAACTGGAAATCAGCTCCGCCGCCCGGAGCCTCCGTCACGAGCACAATGCCGCCCATCGCCTCCATCAACAGCTGAACCACCGCCAGGCCGATCCCGCTCCCCCGCGTATTGACCGCGGCCTGGCCGCGCACGAAGCGACCAAAAATTTCCTCGCGCTCCGCTGGCGCCACTCCCGGACCACGATCAACCACGTGCAGCACCAGCGATACCGCCGTGGCTTCCGCCAATAACCTCACCGGGGCGGGGGCCAGTGAATAGCGCAAGGCATTGTCGATCAGCACCACCAGGCACTGGGCCAATCGTTCCGGATCCCCAGCCGCCAGGGGCAAGGGCCCCTCATCTTGAGGCGCCTGCAGCCGTAGGCGACCATCCGCACCACCGGCCAGACGCTCAAAGGCTTCCAACAGGATGTCCTCCACATCGATCGGCTGGCGCCGCAGCTCCAGACGCCCCGCATCCTTGCGGGCCAGATCGAGCATGTCACTCACCATCGCCCCCATGCGGCGGGCCTCGGCGCTGATCAGCGCCAAGGAGGGCCCGAGCGCGGCGGCGGCAGGCTGACGCTGCAGACTCTGGGCATGGCCGGAAATCAGCGTGATCGGTGTGCGCAACTCATGGGCCACACCATCCACAAAAATGCGCTGCCGCTCCCAGGAGGAGGCCAGCCGCTCCTGCATGGCATTGAAGGTGGCGGCGATCGGCTGCAATTCCTCCGGCTGACTGGCCACATCAAGGGGCGGAGGCGGCGCCGAGGGTGAGCGGTAGGAGGAAAGCTGCTGACTCAAGGCCTCCAGGGGCTGGAGCAGTCCGTAGGTCATCACCGGCCGCAGCAGGAGCCCCGTCAACAAGGCCGAGGCCCCAGCAGCAGCAGCCAGTAGCTGCAAGGACAGATTTTGCTGGGCAATGGAGTCAGTCACGTCCTGGCGCAGCATCAGGGAGCGCACCTGGCCATCGCGCAGCATCAGCGGGCTGGCACTTTCGAGAATCACGCCATCGGCACGCCACTGCAGCCGAGGCTCAAACTCCGATCCGGTGGGCAGCAGCTTCACCGCCAGACCGGGCATCAACATCGGTGTCACCACAGGCGTGAACTGATCCGG
>CAIZOZ010000478.1 GCA_903934745.1 uncultured cyanobacterium | reverse complement strand
TGTCGCCCAAAGAGGCCTGGATCAGTGACGGTCGCCAGGTGCTGCACTTGCGGCCCAGCCGTTGGGATCGCTGGTCCAAGCGACTGGAGGTCACCGTGGGGGAGCTGCTGCCAGATCAACCGGTGCCGCTGCTCAAGAAGCGGTTGGAGCTCAGCCGCGAGGCGGACGGATGTCGTCGCACCGAGAGGTGCGCTACCCGAATCCGACCGGAGCCTTGCGGCGTCTGCTCAGCTCGCTCGCGCAAAGGCGAGCAGGGCGCTGATGTCGCCCCGGTCTGCTTGCTGGAGAGCGGCGATGTACTGCTGCCGCAGGGCTGAGGCATCCACGAGGGAGCTGCTGCCTCCCCAGGAGAAGCGCGGTGCCCCGAGCTGCTCGATCAACACATCAGCGATCAGGCGCGAATGGCGGCCGTTGCCGTTGGGGAACGGGTGGATGGAGACCAGGCGGTGATGGAAACGCACCGCGATCTGATCCACCGGCTCCAGCCGGTGCTCCACCTGATAGGCCATGTCGGCCAGCAGAGCCGGCACCTGCATCCGGATCTGCCGCCAATCGGCACCGATGCTCTTGCCACTGCTGCGGTACTGGCCTGCCCATCGCCAGCTCTGGCCGAACATTTCGCGATGCAATCGCCGCAGCCAGGCCTCCTCCAGCGGTCGAGGGCGCCGCTGCCGTGACAGCCAGAGCAGAGCGGCCTCGATATTCTGCTGCTCCCATTCGTTCAGCTGGCTGCGATTCACCAGATGGGAGGGCACCAGCCCCTCCAGCTCCTCCCCGTCGAGAGGCGTCGCCCCGGCCGGCAGGCCCTCGTTCAATCCCATAGCCGGGTGCCGCTGGTGCGGAGGATCTCCTCGGCCATGGCCTCGAGCCGCTCCTGCGCCCCGGCCGAAGGCGACTCAATCGGCTGTGCCTCCAGCGCCATGGTGCGACCGGCCCGCTGCTGCCATTGCTGCGCCAACCGCAGGGCCTGCTGCCTTCTCATCTCTCGCAGCGGGCGCCTGGGCACCAACGTGTACTGCAGCTCGCAATCGAGGGCCTCGGCCACCCGCCGCAGGGTGCCGAGCGTGATGGCATCGGTCGCCTCGGCCTGCTCCAGCTTTCTCACCCCGGAAGCCGTGATCTCCAGGCGGGCCGCCAGCACAGCGGAGGTCATGCCCAAGGCCTCCCGGATGGCCCGCAGCCAGCCCGCTGGCGGGCGTGGCGGCAGGGGATGACTAGCGGCGTCCTGAAGCACCGCATCCATCTGGGCAAGCCGCAGATCCTTGGGATTCATGGTGGATGGGAGCGACTAGTCCCGATCAGGAACCATGGAAACAACCTATCACTCCCGCTAAAGCCAGCTAGAGAGAGCGATACGTTGTCTGGTGACATTGGCACAGGAGTCATCGCTCTCGCCAGCATGTCTCTTGCCTGCTCCTGCGGCCTGGCCGCAGAGCAGCTCAGCCCCAGGGAACGTCGAGGAACTCCACCAGCAGGACGCCTCGGTGGGCACCGTGGATCCTCACAAGGCCGGCCTTGGCGGCCTGCTCCATGCCGGCGTGCTCCTTGCGCACCTGCGCGGCGCTGGCGAGCACCCGCACCCAGCCGCCGGTCATGAAGTCCTCGCTGCCCGTCTCGAAAGCCTGCAGCCGCCGGTGCTGGTTGCTGTTCCGCTCGTAGTACAGGCCTCCACCGCTGGGATCGCCTCCCTCCGCCCAGGCCTGGTCGACCATCAGCTTGCCAATGGCTACTGGGTCCCGTGC
>CAIZOZ010000477.1 GCA_903934745.1 uncultured cyanobacterium | reverse complement strand
TCGAGAGCGCGCAGATAGGAGGCGCCCAGCTGGCCGCTGCGACCGGTTTCAAAGGCCTCAAACATCAGCGGATCGAACCAGGTGCCGCTGGCACCGATGCGATTGGCCTCATCGATCGCCTGATAGCGAGCATCGGGGAGATTCTCGAGCAACAACGGAAAGTTGGTGCGGCCGCTGGCCTGCAGACGGCGACGCAGATTGGCGATCAAGGTGGTGATGCCCGGATCCCCTTCGCGGCGGCGGAAGAAGCCCCTCACATAATCGAAGCGGATGCCATCGATGCCGAAGCGATCGATCCAGTACCAGCAGACATCCAGGATGAATTCCCGGGTGCAGCCGTTGTCGAAGTCGAAGTCCTCGAAGAATCCACCCCCTTCAAACTGTCCGACAAAGGGACAATCCTCCCGGTTCTGATACAGCTGCAGATAGGGAAACTCCGCACGGGCGTGATTGAAAACGCCATCCATGATCACGCCGATGCCACGCTGATGCAGAGCATCAATCAGCCTGCGCAAGCTGGAAAGCCGCTCCAGGTTCTGCTCCGCCGGCACCCCGTCAAGATCGGTGAGGCGCTCGTCGACGGAGAAGAACAGGAACGGTTCATAGCCCCAGTTGAAACCGCCGCCGGGCACCGCCGTCCAGGGCAGTGGCTCCACAGCGTTGACACCGAGATCGACCAGATGATCGATCGACTCGCGCACGATGTCCAGTTGGTTGCGCTGTGAGCGATCGGCATTGAGATTGGCGGTGAAATCATCGATCGTCAGTTCGTAGATCACCAGCTCGGCCTGGGGCGGCATCGGATGAACCGCGGTGACGGCAGCAACCTGTTGCCCGCCGATCACAACGCCGGAGTTGTCGGCGCCGCCGCTGCGACAGCTGTAACGGGTGCAGGGATCATTGACCCAGCGCACCTCGCCATTCTCGAAGTGGACGACGAACTTGTACTGGTAGAAGCCTTCAGCCAGCTCCGTGGCGGTGCAGACATAGAGCAGGCCCCGCTCATGGGGCAGCAACGCCATCGGCAGCGCCTGGGCCGGATCCCAGCCGCCGGCATGGAAGGTGCCGGCAACGGCAATCACCCGAATCTTCGGCAGGCCACCACGGCCGTACTGGAGGATGTCGCGGCTGCTGTCCGGGAAGAACAGGCGGAAGGTGATCGCACCGCCGACATGGTCGACGGCGGGTCCGAAGGTTTCATACATCAGGGCAACTCTTGGCAGAACGCCGCCGAGCCAGGCTCGGCAGGCCGGGATGATGGGCGGCAGCCCTCAGAAACTGGAGAGCAGGCGGCGATGCTCCTGGCGGGAGGCGGCGGTGGAACCGAAGCGGAGCTGGGCTGGAGCGGCGGCTGTGGTGGCAGCACCCGCACCGGCTACGTCACTGACGCCGGCAGCCCCCGCCCCCAGGATGCGGCCGATCGTGGCAGCCACCACGGCGGGGTCGTCATCGAAGGCGCCATGGCTGCTGGCCCGGGCTCCAGCGAGGGAGCCCACCGGTTCGGCGTTGGGGGAGCGGATCCAGCTCAGCGCCGTGGTCTTGGGCTGGGCCGGGGTTGGCGCCGCAAACAACTGGGCGAGGCTGGCATCGGCTTCGATGAACTTCTCCATCCCCAGAATCGCTTCACCATTGGGACGCAACAGCGGAATCCTGACCGTATCTTCAAAGGCGTTGGAAACCAGATAGAGCAGAGACTTGTTGTAGATACGCGCGCAATCATCATCCAGTTCCGCCTGATCGGTGAGCGTGAACAGGGCCAATTCGCCGAGCTGATTCGCCTTGATCGCCGGCAGATAATGCTCCTGAAACAGGGACACCGTGCAGGCTGGAGCCCATAGCGAACAGGTGCTCGGCTTCACCCCCTTGGCAAGGAGATAGGACAACAACGGTGCCAGCAAGATGCTGCCGGCGCTGTGACCCACCAGGTGAATCTCCAGTTGGGGATCACTAGT
>CAIZOZ010000476.1 GCA_903934745.1 uncultured cyanobacterium | reverse complement strand
GCGACGGCCGGCGATCGTCATGCCTCGGGCAGGTGGTGACATACCCCGAACCGCAACGCTTCAAGTCCGCCGCCGCAAACAAATCCTCAATCCGAGCCCGCTCCCGCACCGCCTCCACAAGGCCCCTATGGGGCCCTTTACGGAGGGTTTGGGAGGGGCGGGCTGGCGGGGTTGCTGGAGGATGGGCGGGGCTGGCAACCGCTGGGTGAGTTGGCCGTGGTGGCTGGGGCGGCACTGACCCTGGCCCCGGTCGATGGCCTGAACTGGCCCCCGACGGCTGCCGCGGCGACGGCTTTTCTTCTGGCCGATGGCCCGGCAGGGCTCTGGGCGTGACTGCCGTCATCGCACACTCACCCCCGGATACCCCCTCTGCCAGGAAAGATGACGCCTCTCCATTCCGACCATTTCAACCACCAGGGGGCCTGATGGAACCGACCAATGCGTCCTTACAGCGAGGCCGTCAAGGCTGATGTTCGCCGGCGGATGGGGCCTCCCCACCGCCAGAGCTGCACCGAGATCGCCCAGGAGCTGGGTATTCACGTGATCACCCTCTACAAGTGGCGCAAGGCCTGGCGGCTTCAGGGGGAGGTGGTGCCAGCCACCCAGAAGAATCCTGATGGTTGGGGCCCTGCCGACAAGTTCACGGTGGTGCTGGAGAGCGCTGGCCTCAACGCCACCGAACTGGGTGGTTACTGCCGCGAGCGGGGCCTGTTCCCTGAGCAGGTGGGCCGTTGGCGGCAGGCCGCCCAGGATGCCAATGCACAGCCGCTGCTGACCATGGCCAACCAGAAGGACCTGGAGAAGCGGCACCAGGCCGATCAGCGGGAGATCAAACGGCTGCAGCAGGAGTTGCGCCGTAAGAACAAGGCCTTGGCGGAGGCGGCGGCTCTGCTGTTGGCGTCAAAAAAGATCCAGGCCTACTGGGGAGAGGACGGGGACGACTGACCTCCCAAGTGGATCGCCGCAAGGCGCTGGAGATCCTCGATGCCGGCATGGCGGCTGGTGCACGATCTTGTCAACTGGCCACGCTGCTGGGCGTGGGGCTGAGCACCCTGCAGCGCTGGCGGCGTCAGTTCGCAGGGGATGGAGACAGCAGCGATGGCCGTAAAGGCAGCCAGCGCCTGGTTTCTCACCGTCTGAGTGAGGAGGAGCGCCAACGGATCCTGCTCACCTGCAACCAGAGCGAATTCGCGGCACTACCGCCGGGGCAGATCGTGCCGGCCCTGGCCGATCAGGGTGTCTACATCGGTTCAGAGCGCAGCTTCTATCGGGTGCTCCATGACCACGGCCAGGCTCACCACCGCGGGCGAGCCCGTCCACCGCAGGAACCCCGCGCAGTGCCACGGCTGCAGGCCAGAGGCCCCAATGAGGTGTGGAGTTGGGACATCACCTACCTGCCCACCAGCGTGCGTGGCGTCTGGCTGTACCTCTACCTGGTTGTCGACGTCTGGAGCCGCAAAGTGGTGGCCTGGGATGTGGCCGATCGCGAGGACGCACAGATCGCCGCTGATCTCGTCAGCCGGGCCTGTCTGCGGGAGCGGATCAGCAAGGGTCGGCGCCAGACGCTGATCCTCCATGCCGACAACGGCAACGCCATGCGGGCGGCCACGTTGGAGAGCCGGCTGGAGGAACTGGGTGTCCTGCGGTCGTTCTCAAGGCCTCGGGTCAGCAACGACAACCCCTACTCGGAGTCGCTGTTCCGCACGATCAAATATCGGCCGGACTACCCCAGACGCCCATTCCGCAGCGTGGAGGAGGCCTGCTCCTGGGTACTGGCGTTCGTGGACTGGTACAACCACCAGCACCGCCACAGCGGCATCCGGTTCGTGACACCCGATCAGCGCCACAGCGGTCAGGCCGTTGCGATCTGCCGCCAACGAGCCCAGCTGTACGAACAGGCCCGTCAGCGCCATCCCCGCCGCTGGAGTCGAACCACCCGCTGTTGGCGTCAGCCGGAGGTGGTCTGGATCAATCAACCACCTCCTGAAAACAGCATCATTCCGACTACGTTGGTGATGGCCGCCTGATCCGCGGCAGGGGCGTCATCTTTCCTGGCAGTCACCGGGGCCAGCTCACCACGTCGGTCACGCGCAGACGGTGCAGGGCCACCTCCATGGCCTCCTCGGGGCGGCCGGCTAGCAGGAGTTGCTCCCAGCGGTCGCGGTCGCCCTTGATGGGTACGTGTTCGTCGAAGTGCCACTGGTTAAGCAGCACCCCGGCGAGGTAGTCGGGCGAGAGCCAAGGGCGCGACTCTTCTGGTTCGGGGACTGGGGGCAGACCAGAGCGGTCGATCCAGGGGATGCCCTTCTGGAGATCGCGAAGAAGGTCTGAATCGATCCGATCGGCGAGGAGGAGCGCAATGTCGGCCAGTGAGGCGTAGGGGCTGCCTGTGGCCAGCGCCAGGCCCAAACGCCATTCAGGCCCATCAAGTTCTCGTTCCAGCAGGTCGAACCATTGTGGCGGCAGCTCCCGCCTGCCCTTGCTGAAGCGCTGCAGCCTGTCTCCCTCGGGCTTGAGGTCTTCCTGGCGCCGCCAGGCCACCAGATGGCGCAGCAAGGCGGTGAAGGAGCCTCCGCCGCCTGAAAGGGCTTCTAGTTCTGCCACCACCCGCTCGGCGCTGTTGCGGTAGCTGGTCGGGATGGAACGATCAGCAGCGCGCCAACGCAGGGTGGACGCGAATCCCGCCACGCCGGCCAGGGCATCGCTGCGGTCATCCTGATCTTCCTGGAGGGGGAAGACCTCGATCAGCGAGGGGATCTTGGTGCCCTGCCCCACCCGAGGAGGAAAGCAGTAGCGGGCGAAGCCGGAGAGTCCGTGGCGGCGGCCGAGCTGAGAGGCGAACAACGCGAAGTCGGTGCCGGTGCGGAGCTGACGCGGCAGGGGCAGCAGGGCAACGCGGGCCAGTTCGGCGCGCAGTTCCTGGAAGGACACGGGCTCTTCCCAAAGCGGACACCACAGCTCCTCCGCCGGCTGCCCGTCGTTCTCCAGCCAGCTGTTGGAGGCGTGGCCGGAGGCGTTGTGTGCCACGGCGAGGGTGAAGCTGGCCTGGCGGACGCCACCTGCTTCTTGTCCCTCTTTCTGAACCGTGGTGGCGTAGCCCTGGAAGAAGGCCATGCCCTCGGCCAGCAGGATCAGTTCCGCAGGGTTGGCGGTGGTGGTCTGCACATCGGTGATGGCGACGCGATAGCCCTGCTGCCCGTCGCCTCGGCCGGCGGGGTCATAGATCAGGCTGTTGCCAGCCTTAAGCAGCACGTTTCGCGCACTGTAGCCGAAGATCGCAGCTTCGAAGTGCTCGGCCTTGGCAGCCGCGAGGGAGGCCACGAACTGATCGCCGAAGTCGGCCGCCAGGAAGCCGGCGGTGCCCCCGAGCAGGGCCGGGTAGCGGACGTATGGCTTGCCCTTGGCATCGACGCCTGTGACCGCGCAGATCTGGAGCCAAGCGGCGAAGGCATCGCTGTGGGCCTCACGGCTCAGGGTCTCGAAGGCCAGCCGTTTGGCATCGCCCTTCACCTTGCCTCCTTCCACGAACTGGGGCATCACCCGCGCCGCGACGGCAGCCACCCGACGCAGCTCCTCAAAGCGAGGCTCGCTCAGGGCCTCGATGGCGGCAGGCAACTGGCCCTCCAGAAAGCCGGGGCCTCCACTTTTGGGTTTGCTCCAGGGCGTGAGGCACGGGGATGGCTGGTAGGCGATGGCCAGGAACTCGCTCAGCTCTGAAGGGGAGAGGGAAATCTCCAGCTGGAAATGGCCTTGACGCCAGAAACCGGCTGCAGCACTGCCGGGAAGCTGGGTTGATGCAATCTTGAGCAACCCCAGGGCGGACAGGTAGCTGGATAGGGGCGTGGAAGTGAGGTTGGTTTCCATCGATTAAAAAGCAGTTTCAGGAATGCAATGTTCCAACTTCGGGTCAATCAATCCGGCCGCATCACTGGAGTGAATCAGTCAGCATTACTCCAACTGCAATCGGCGGCGATAGATGAACTGGGCAGCAGTATCACAATCCTTGACCCTTGCGCTTCGCCCTGACCTTGGCGACGCGGGCCGCCCTGTCTGCCTTGCCCTCTGGGGTCAGGTACTGCCAGCACCTGGAGCACAGCAGGCCACGGGCGCCGGTGCGAGCAGAGCCGCATGCCTGGCACGATGGCCGCTCCACTGGCGGCAGCCGACCGGCCTGGCGCTCTCGGAAGCGGCGGGCGCGATCGGCGCCGGTGGGGTCAGGCATTAGAGAACGTTTTGTGAGGTGGCGCCTGGCCTTCGGTACGGTTTCAGGCTGGCCCCAACGAAACCAACCACCGCGCCCCCCTTGCGGATGATGGGCTGACCGGACGCCGATCCCAGGGTAAGGACGGAATAAGCCTCGCACAACCATGAGGGGATGAATCGAGTGCACATCGGCCAGTGCGTTTCAACTCCCCCGGATAGCGAAGCCATCCGAAAATGCTCAAGCCAGTACCTTCAGGGCGCTCCCATCCGTAGTTTCAACTTCCCCGGATAGCAGTGCCATCCGGAACGATCTGGAGACCACGGCGCTTCAGTTCCTCTACCCGTTTCAACTTCCCCGGATAACAATGCTATCCGGAACTTGAACTTGAAGGCCGGATCGATTTCGCACTCATCGTTTCAACTTCCCCGGATAGTAACGCCATCCGGAACCAGGGGT
>CAIZOZ010000475.1 GCA_903934745.1 uncultured cyanobacterium | reverse complement strand
CGGCTGTGGGCATAGGCCAGTTCACCGGAGTAGCTGGCAATGGCGCAGAACAGCTCCGGGTGACGGCTCACCCAGTAGGAGGGGAACAGGCGCGATACCAGCTGGCTGTTGTGGGTGACCGTCAGCTGGCCGCCGACCACATACAGCCCGTCGGCTCGCTCCACCTGGATGCAACGCCCCCGAAGGGTGGAGCAGGGTTCGCAGTCGATTCGAGCAATCGCAACCCGCCGCTGCGGGGCCAGGCGACGGATCTCCTTGCGTTGCAAGCGCGTCGGGATCGCCACCGTGGGCTGAAAGCCCACCGTGACCACGTCATGGCGGCCCACCACGCCACTGCTGCTGGTGCCTGCCGGTGTTTCCATCCGGTAGGGGCGAAAGCCCAGTCCCTCCGCCAGATCAACCACCCCTGCCGCCAGATCGGTGCTGGTCGTCACGAAGCGCACCCGACCTTTGGGATCGACGTGGCCGTCGCTATCGATCAGCCCTGCCAACAGCTCCAAACGCTGCTCGATCGCGCTGCGCAGGTAGGTCTCGGGGATGTGCTTGCGGCGCAGTACCCCAGCCGCCTGCAGATCACAGCGCAGTGGGGAGGGCACACCGCGTGTGGCGAACAGACCCGCCAGAGCGGTGCGTTGAACCCGCTCGTAGCCCTCGCCACGATGGTGGTGCACCGCTGAAACCGCATAGCCGGCACGGACCATGGCGACCACCGGCGCCAGGTCGGCCCGGTCATGGGTGACGCTGGGGATGCCGGTGGTGCCGTTGCCAAGCCAGTAGCCCAGGGCGTAGGCATCCATCGGCAGGTCCTGCCGGGGGTACTGAAGAGGGGCCGCAGGAGGGAGTTGAAACAGGAAGCGGCTGCCACGACGCCCCAGCACACCGGTATGGAGTGGCTGGCTGGCCAGCTCCGCTGTCGTCAGGGTCTGCCAGCGGCGACATCTGCGGCTCCAGACGGTCCACTCATGCTGCGGGTGGCACCAGATCTGCTCGCCGCGGCTGGTGGTCACCCTCATCGTCATGGCGCTCTCCGGCGATAGGGCAAGCACGCGGGTGGGTTTTCCATCGGGCCCAAAGACCTGATCGCCGGGCTGCAGGTCGCCATGGCGTCGGCAGCCCTGAGGGGTCGGCACCGCTGTGTCGTGACTGCAGGCCTTCCCATGGCGGGGTGGACAGCAGACGATCAGGCGCGTCAGTTGGCCCTCGGCCACCTGCTGGAGCAGCTCGATCAGGAGCTCGGTCAGCCGGTGGAACTGGAAGGTCGGGAAGGCCGAGCGGATGAAATCGCGGAACAGAAGTCCTTGGCGGGTAGTTGTCGCCCGGTCCGGATCAGGAACACCCAGCAGGCCCCAGTCAGCCCAGAGGTCTGTCGCAGGGTCCAGCAGCAGCCCGCCCGCACTGGGCAGGCTTAGAACTTGGGGGCGGAGGGTTGAGGCGATGCGGCCCATCAGGTCTTCACCTCGGATGGCTTGAGCGGGGCCCGCAGCAGACCACCGATCTCAGCGATCACCCGGAAGGCACCGACGGCAGCGTTGAACTGGCCCGCATCCATCGCCCGGCGGGCGCAATCATTGAGGGCAAAGATCTGCTCGGCCTGGTGTCGGCGGCGGTCAGAGATCAGCTCCTGAACCAT
>CAIZOZ010000474.1 GCA_903934745.1 uncultured cyanobacterium | reverse complement strand
GCGATCAGTTGAAAACTGCTGACCCCATCAAGGGGCAAGCCGAGCTGCTGGGCGAGGGTGCGGGCCAGCACCACGGTGAGCCGGGTGCCGGTGAAACCACCCGGCCCGGTCGCCACCGCCAGACGGCCCAGCTGGGGCCATCGCGCTGCCGGCAGCAGCGCTTCGACGCAGTCCAGCAGCTGGTTGGAGAGGGCACGGCCGAGGGGAAAGGCGGCCAGCTGGGGGGCCGGAGGCTCCTCACCCAGTGGATAGGGCGCCTGCAGGGCCAGCCCCAGGGTGTCCGTGGAGCTGTGCAGGGCCAGGAGCCAACCGGGCTGGATCGCCGCAGCGGCAGGGGCGGAACCGGAGCTCACGAGGGCACCGCCAGATCTGGGCGGAGTCGCTGCCAACGACCCGGTTCACAGCGAAAATCCTCGCAAGCGCGCACGTCCCACTCCACCCCCACGGCGGCCTCGCCCAGATCGATCACCTGAACATGGATGCGCGGTTGCCGCGGCACCATATCGGGGGCCGCATTGAGATGGGCAACGCCATGCTGCCGCTCGACCGCGTGGTAGGCCTGACAGCGGTCGACCCAATGGCAATCCACGCAGATGCACATGCTGCCCGAGGGGCCATCGTTCTCCATTTTGTCGGCTGCAGCCAGCCGTCAAGGGGAGCTGCTGCTGCAGGTGCTGGCACCGGAACGCTGGCCGTTCGATCCGGCCCTGCTGCCGGCGGAAACGGCCCTGGTGGGGGGAGCCGTGCGCGACGCCTTGCTGGGCCGCCTGCGCCAGCACCCCGATCTCGACCTGGTGGTGAGCGGCGACGCCATCGCTCTGGCCCGCTCGCTGGCGAGCCGCTGCGGCGGCAGCTGCGTGGTGCTCGATCGTGAGCGCTGCATGGCCCGGCTGGTGCTCAAGGGCTGGACGATCGACCTGGCCCGCCAGATCGGCACCAGCCTCGAAGCCGACCTGATGCGGCGGGACTACACGATCAATGCCATCGCCCTGCCCCTGGCCCCGGGGGCCGAACTGCTTGATCCCAGCGGCGGGCTGCTGGATCTGGCCGCCGGACAGCTGCGGGCGATCAGCGAAGCCAACCTGCTCGAGGATCCCCTGCGGCTGCTGCGGGGCGTGCGGCTGGCGGCCGAACTGAACCTGCAGCTGGAGCCCCTCACCCAGGGCTGGATCGGCCGCCATCACCAGCAGCTGGCGGCCGTCGCCGGCGAACGGGTACTGGCGGAGCTGGACCGACTGGCGCTGGCCGAGGCGGGCGAAACCGGACTGATCCTGGCGATCCAGCTGGGGCTGCTGCAGATCTGGGGCGGAGAGGGCCCGGAGGCCTGTCCGCTGCTGGCAACCCTCTGCCGCCGCGAGGCCCTGGCGCATGGACTGACGACGGCTGAAACCAGCTGGGCCCTGCCCCTGGCGCGCCTGGCCGCCTGCCTGGACGGAGCGGCGGTGCGGCGCCTGCATGGCAGCCGGCGGCTGCAGCAGCGCTGCGAGCGCCTGCGGCACTGGCGGCAGCGCCTAAAAGCGAGTCTCCAGGCGCTGCCGAGCCAGCCGCCCAGCAGCGGCCCAGCCAGCGCCACCCGATCCTTCGCCCCTGGGACGCTGCCCAGCGGGGCTCTGGAGCACCTGGCCGAGGCGGAACGGTTGGATCTGCAACGCGAGCTGGAGGCGGACTTTCCCGCCCTGGCGCTCCTGCTCGATCCCGTCGACAGCGACCGATCACTGCAGCGCTGGCGCGATCCAGCCGATGTCTTGCTGCACCCGCGTTCACCCCTGGACGGTGGCCAGCTGCAGGCCCGACTCAAGCTGCCCCCCGGGCCCCGACTGGGCCGGCTGATCGAGCACCTGACCCTGGAGCGGGCCTTCGGCCGTCTGCCGGCTCTACAGCCGCCCGGCCCAGCGGAGCAGGAACGCAGCCTGCAGGCGGCACGAAGCTGGTGGGCGGCCACGGAGGCAACAGCGATGGCGGCGGACGGCCCGCAAAACGCCGACGGACCGGCGACGTGATTAACTTCT
>CAIZOZ010000473.1 GCA_903934745.1 uncultured cyanobacterium | reverse complement strand
GGCTAGCGATCAGGGCCTGGCGGATCACGATCGCCAAGTATGAGCCGGTGAGCTTCATCGCCTGGCCCTGATCGCCCGTTGGCCGTGCCCCCATCTGGGGACAATCGGCAATCAGGTTCGAATCGTCACTATTGGGGGGAGCGTGTGGGGCAGTGTGAAAGCCACTGCTGCAACCCACGACGATGGGCACCTGTCGCTATCGCAACACCAGCCATCAGATGGTGATGCTGCGTTGTATCAGTCTGGAGGCTTTTTCCCAGGAGAAGGTTGTCTTCCCATTTGAAGAGTGACTGTTTCACTGTCCGCCCCAAAGCCGCGTCGACATCTGGTCCCGTGGCCTCACAGGAGCCGAGCAACTTGATTCAATCAACGCGCAAGACTTGCTGCTGCCAGCCGAGCTTGCTGTCCCCGTCGGGGGCTGACGCAGGAGAACCGCGCTCAGACCTTGCCCGAGACGACCACCACGGCCAGCAATAGGGCCACCAACACAAGCTCACTCAGCATTGTCTCCATCGGCATGCCTGGTTCCCTCTTCAGATCCTTACTGTCGGCGATGAACCCTGACGACGCGCCCCCCAAGCGGGGGCAAAGTCTCCCCGAATGGGGACTGGGCTTGCGGCAGGGTGTCGCAACAGGCTGATTAGCGAACCGGTCCAGCCTGGACCGCCTTGCCCGCTCTGCTGCCATGGCTACCTACAAAGTCACCCTCGTCAATGCCAACGAAGGCCTGAACCGCACGATCGACTGCGCCGACGACCAGTCGATCTTTGATGCGGCAGCGGACCAGAACATTGATCTGCCCGTCTCCTGCCGTGCTGGCTCCTGCTCCTCCTGCGCTGGCAAACTAATCAGCGGCAGTGTGAATCAAGAGGATCAAGCCTTCCTCGACGAGGACCAGATCGCCGCTGGCTTCGTGCTCACCTGCGTGGCCTTCCCCACCTCGGACTGCACCATCGAAACCCATGCTGAGGAGGCGCTCTATTGAGACGTCGCCCACCCGCAGCAGCCCAAACGTGAACGTGAGCGGGTCTCAGCAACTGGGTTCCATCGGCCTTTCATTGCCGCGTGCGCTGAAGTTTGCTGAAGACATTCCAGGCAGTGCTGATACGCCGACCATCCGCCATCGCACCGGCCGGGCTGTGCTGGTTGCCGTCGGTCATAGCTGACTCTAGGGAGGAGTCAACCACGATGACGAGTGTTTGATGTGGAACGATCCCCCTAATGGGCACGATCGCTCCAGCTCAACCTCAGCCGCGCCAAGTGGGCAGCCCGCCGCTCACCAAGGCGCCGCGATGCCGCCAGAGCGCTTCTGGCGACACCTGCACGCCGCGCTCAGCGGCCAACTGTGCTGCGGCCTCGGTGGAGGCGGTGGCACGCAGAGCCTGGGCAAAGGTGGTATCGCCCTGCAGCAACTCCTTGAGTCGATGCAACGCTGCAGCAGAGGGATGGACGACCTCGGGGACCGGCAGATCGCAGGTGGCCATGGAACCCCTTCTCAGAGTGATGCCAGCCTAGGAACGTCGAAACCGATCGGGCTTAGTTGTGTTTACCTTGAATTTTTTGCTTGGTCAGGGTCACGTGGCCCACCTTCTGGCCTGAGAGGCGCAGCAACTCATTGCCGGAGATCTCGTAGCCAAACGTTCCGGCGGGCTGGGCCACCTCGTCCGCGGTGGCGGCAGCCTGCACCGCCAAGTGCAGGGCGGGGTCATCCTGCATTCGGCCCAGAAAGGTCCTCAGTTGATCGAGGGACATGGCTGGCAATCGAGGCTGCCGGTGCGCAGGCCCGTCACCTCCTGGTCCACCTGAGCCAGGCGATTCAGCACCAGGATCAGATCCAGAGACGTGAGTTCACCGTCTGCGGTCCATTTCAAGCAGGTGCGGCCCAGGCAGTCAATGGCGCTGGGTGTTTGGGTGGAGTCCATCATGGCGGACCTCAGGGTTGAGGGGTTGGATTCAGTGTCCTCCTTCCGGCTGGTCAGCGATGCCCCCAAACGGGTGTACTCCAACCTTGGTTCCTCAGCGCGGTAACTGATCCAGCCCTCCTGGGGCGAGAGCGGTGGCCGTTTGCTGTTGTTCAAGTGCATCGGCCTGCAGCTCAGGACACTTCAGGCGCCCAGCCCCGTTGCCTCACCATGTCGTCCGTCCAGCCCTGGCAGCGGCTGGTGAGGTGCTCGCCATGGGCGATCAGGCCCTGCTGCAGCTGGCAGGTGAGCAACGGGATGCAGTTGACGCCGGCGTGATGACGAAACCAGTGGCAGGTCATGCAGACCTTGCGGCTGCGGGTCTTGAGCAGCACGCCTTCATCGAGATAGGGCCACGCCTCGATCTCCTCCGCTCGGAAGGGCTGCAGACGGGAGAGCGGGACCGGAACCATGACGACTCTTGCGGGCGTACACCTGTACTAGCAGGGATCGGGCTGGCAGGCCATCTCCCGCCCGGTGCTCCATACGCTGGTCTTTGTGCAGGAGGCCGATCGATGCTGCAGGAACTCGTACTCGCCATCGGCATCCCGCTGCTCCTGCTGCTGCTGGCGGTGCTGGCTCTGGAGCGCTGGGCTGATCAGCTTCCTCCCTGGTTGCAGCGCCTCTCCCGGAGGCCTTCGGTGTTCTGGAACATCGGATTCGGGCTGATCATCGGCCTATCGCTATTGCGCTGGCTGCTGCGACGCTGATGGTTCAGGGGATCAACAGTTCCTCGTAGCTGCCCCTGTTAATCATGGCAATCGCGGCCACGATGCG
>CAIZOZ010000472.1 GCA_903934745.1 uncultured cyanobacterium | reverse complement strand
CTGCGCTGACACCAGCCAGGTCAAGGGGCTGCTGCCGGCTTCGGGCCATCTGAGACCCCCATGTCAGAATGAGGAATCGCCGCAGAGCCATGGCCAAATTCGTCTTTGTGACTGGCGGGGTGGTCTCCAGCATCGGCAAGGGGATCGTTGCGGCCAGCCTCGGGCGACTGCTCAAGAGCCGCGGCTACAGCGTTTCGATCCTCAAGCTGGATCCTTATCTCAACGTCGACCCGGGCACGATGAGCCCGTACCAGCATGGCGAGGTGTTCGTCACCGACGACGGCGCCGAAACCGATCTGGATCTCGGTCATTACGAGCGCTTCACCGACACCCCCATGTCACGCCTGAACAGTGTGACCACCGGTTCGATCTACCAATCGGTGATCAACAAGGAACGGCGTGGTGATTACAACGGTGGCACCGTGCAGGTGATTCCCCATATTACCGGTGAGATCCGTGAGCGCATCCATCGCGTGGCCGCCAACAGCGGTGCCGATGTGGTGATCGGTGAGATCGGCGGCACCGTTGGTGATATTGAATCGCTGCCTTTTCTTGAGGCGATCCGCGAATTCCGTGGCGATGTGGGCCGCCACGATCTGGCCTATGTGCATGTCACCCTGCTGCCCTATATCGGCACCTCGGGTGAACTCAAGACCAAGCCTACCCAGCATTCCGTCAAAGAACTGCGCTCGATCGGCATCCAGCCCGATGTACTCGTCTGCCGCAGTGACCGGCCCATCTCCACCGATCTCAAGGCCAAAATCGGCGGCTTCTGCGGTGTCCGTGCCGACGCCGTGATCCAGGCCCTCGACGCCGACAGCATCTACGCCGTGCCCCTGGCCATGGAGGAGGAGGGGCTGTGCCGCCAGGTGCTGGATGTGCTCGAACTCACCGACCATCCCAGCGACATGGCCCGCTGGGGCGAGCTGGTGCGCAAGCTGCGCAACCCCGGCCCGGCGGTGAAGGTGGCCCTGGTGGGCAAATACGTCCAGCTCAACGACGCCTACCTCTCGGTGGTGGAGGCGCTGCGCCATGCCTGCCTCGATCGCGATGCTTCGCTTGATCTGTCCTGGGTCTGCGCCGAGCAGATCGAAACCCAGGGGGCTGATGCCCTGTTGCGGGGCATGGATGCGGTGGTGGTGCCCGGCGGTTTCGGCAATCGCGGGGTTGACGGCAAGGTGGCGGCGATCCGCTGGGCGCGGGAGCAGCGGGTGCCGTTCCTGGGCCTTTGCCTGGGCATGCAGTGCGCCGTGATCGAGTGGGCTCGCAACCAGGCGGGCCTGGAGGGGGCCACCAGTGCCGAGCTGGATGCGGCCAGCCCCCACCCGGTGATCCACCTGCTGCCCGAACAGCAGGACGTGGTCGATCTGGGCGGCACGATGCGACTGGGCGTCTACCCCTGCCGCCTGGCTCCGGGCACCATGGCCCAGCGGCTCTATGGCGAAGCGGTGGTCTACGAGCGCCATCGCCATCGCTATGAGTTCAACAACGCCTACCGCAACCTGTTTCTGGAATCGGGCTACGAGATCAGCGGCACCTCCCCGGACGGGCGCCTGGTGGAACTGATTGAGCTCAAGAGCCATCCGTTCTTCACCGCCTGCCAGTTCCACCCGGAATTTCTGTCGCGGCCGGGCAAGCCCCATCCTTTGTTCCGGGGGCTGATCGAGGCGGCGCAGCAGCAGCGCGAGGGCGTCGCTCAGGACCGGCAGGTCCCGGCCGATGGGGTGCCGCTGCAGGTCTGAGGGGCACAACGGCTGGAGGCAGCCGCGCAGCAGCAGCTCGCCCAGGCCCTGATCGAAGGACGGCGGCAGCAGGTCCGGGCCTGCGGCGGACCGCCTTGGGTTGCGCCCTGCGGCCAACGCCTGCAGGCCCTGGAGGTGCCGGCGCTGGGTGCGCCTCTGGACCTCGCTACGGTGTCATGTAACCGTTGCAGGAGTGTTGATGGCCGCGGAAGCCAGGCCGGAGAGCCGTCGCTCACGCCCCAGCAGCCCGTCGTTCAGCGGCGACCAGCCCAGCAATGCTGCGGCCGCCAGCGCCCAGGAGGAGCGCCGCGCCGCCAACCGCCGCAAGGTGCGAGAGCACCGCCAGCGGCTGCGGGCTCAGGGGATGCGGCCGATCCAGATCTGGGTGCCGGATGTGCATTCGCCAGAGTTCGCGGCCGAGGCGAGGCGGCAGTGTCTGCTGGCCAATGCCAGTCCCGAGGAGGCCGAGATCCAGGCCTTCATCGATTCGGCCTACGAATGGCCCGATGACGAGTACAGCCAGTGAGGCGCGGTGAGCTGTGGACCATGGCCGGCGGTCCTGGATACACCAGCAAACCCCGCCCAGTCGTGATCGTTCAGGACGAGGCCTTCACGGCACGCGACTCGCTGACGGTGTGTCTGATCACAACGGACAGCAGCGACCTTCCGATGTTTCGCGTTCCCGTGGAGCCCACGGCGACAAACGGCCTGCGGCTGGTCAGCCACCTGCTGGTCGACAAGGTCACCACCGTGCCGCGAAGGCGTCTTGGCCAGTGCATCGGCCG
>CAIZOZ010000471.1 GCA_903934745.1 uncultured cyanobacterium | reverse complement strand
TCTGCTGGACCCTCCAGACCCCTGGCGGCAACGACGAGCTGCACCGCGACAGCTGCCATGCCCACTACAAAAGTCCCGGCACCACGGGCTGGAACTCGATCGCCATCTTTCCCAGAACGAACAGGCAGTTCTATGGCCAGACGATCCTGCACGGTTATTCCGGCAACCGCTTTAGCGGCCTCCCCTCCTCCTCCATCATCAGCAGCCTCCACGCCAATGGCCACCAGCTGCGCAGCGGCATCGCCCTGGGCCATGTCGACGTGGTGTTGCAGAGCCAGGGGCTCTTTGATTCCCCACCTCCGTTGATCCAGCTGCCGGCGCCGCTGTTCATCGGCTCCACCTCCACCCGCGGCGCCAGCACCCATTTCGGCAAGGTGACCCGCCCCGATGGCGTGATGCTGCAGCTGGGCCAACGTTCCACCGACCGTGACGTGTGGCTGTGGGTGCCCACCGGCACCAGCCACAACCAGACCAGCCCTTGGAGCTCACCCCTGGCCCTCACCCACTGGCGTGAATGCAACGAGCTGCACTTCATCGGTGGCCTGCCGCCTCAGGGTCTGCCCCCTTGGGGCCTGCAGTTGATCACCGGCACGGCGGACTTCATCCGTCATTTCCCGCCGATGAGCGCGATGGGCGCCCGCCAGCACCCGCAGCAGGGACCGCTGCTTTCAAGCTCCGGTGCAGGGGGCGATGGTGGTGGCGGAGCCGAGACCAACCCGAATGCCAGGCCCAGCTCAGGCCTGCTCTGGCCCCGGCGCCTGTGACGCCATCTGGCCCTGTACACCGAGTCCGGTCGGCGGGTGGCTCCGCTTTCGGTGTCGCCTCGATCGCAACAGCTGGTCATTTGCCCGCCATTTTCCTGCTGACGTAGCAGACAGCTACAGTCGATTCGGCAGCCCGGTGCGTCATGGCCAAATCCGCTTCTCCCGTGCGCCTGCAGGATGCACTGATGCGCAGTGCCGCCCTGACAGGGGCCCGACACCACCGCAGCGCCGCCCAGCAGATCGAATACTGGGCCTCCCTGGGGCGTGAGGTGGCAACGCTGCTGGATCCGGACCGTCTGCTCGCGGTGCAGGCGGGTCTGGCGCGACTGCACGTCGAGCCTGTAACGGCGCCTTCCGTGATCCCACAGCAGGTGTTCGCCGCCCTCGAGGCCGACCGCAGCAGTGGCGTGCTGGCCAATTCCGTCAGTTCTGCGCCGGTGCGGTACCAGGCCTGTAGCAGCCGACCCGGCTATTTGGAACGGCTCGATAAGGACGGCAGTCGCAGCGTGGGTCGCTTTGCCAATGGCGAGTTTCTGGCCTGCGAGTTCAGCGACAGTTGAATGACGCACCCCAGCTCTGGATGCTTGTGGGTGGCAATGGGGCCGGCAAGAGCACCTTTTACCGGCTCGCCCTTGAGCCCTTGGGTCTGCCCTTTGTCAATGCCGATCTGCTGGCCCGTATCGCCTTCCCGGATGATCCGGAGGCGCACAGCTATGAAGCCGCCATGCTCGCAGAGGGGCTACGTCATCAGCTCCTGAATGATGGCCTGAGCTTCTGTTTCGAAACCGTCTATTCCCATCCCTCCAAGATCGATTTCGTCGCCCGTGCCAAGGCGCTCGGCTATCAGATCATCATGGTGTTCATCCACCTCGAATCGACAGGTCTCAACCAGGCACGCGTGGCGATGCGGGTGAATGACGGTGGTCATGATGTCCCTCCCGAGAAGGTGATCAGCCGCATCCCACGCCTGCTGCAGCATGTGCATGCCTCCATCCCCCTGGTGGATGTGCTGCGCGTCTACGACAACTCCTCGGCCCTGGATCCGTTCCAGCCCGTGCTCACGCTCAGCCAGGGAGCGTTGCAGCTGCATCAGGATCCCCTACCCACCTGGGCTGCCGCCTTGGTTGCCGATCCTGAAGGCTGAGATCGCCTCATCGCAGGAGCGCCTGATCGAGCCCGACATGCCCGCCAACGCCAAAAAAATGGCCCTCATGGAGGGCGGCCACCACTCTTTGCCCCAGCCAAAGGGCAAGAGAAAGCCGGGAGCAGGGCCCCCGGCAGGAGCCAGGCCTCAGAGAGGCAGCAGTGCCGCGAGGGCCTCACAGCCCTCGCCTACAGCCGCCAGCTGACGGCGCAACTGCTCAATCGCTATCTGCGCCTCCAGCTCTTCCTCCAGCTCGGCATCGATTTCATCGATGCGTTGCAGGCAGCGCTGCAGCACCGGCAGCATTTCCTCTTCCAGCAGGGCGATTTCCTCCTCGCCGTAGGGATGTTCAATCCAGCTACGCCGCAGCGGCTGATTGACGTGACAGCGCAGGATGTGCTCGATGCAACGCAGGCTGGATTCCAGCAGCAGGAACGGATCCTGCTCCGGCGAGCAATAGGCAGACGTGGTGGTGTGGACCATGGAGCAGGACGCCGGGGGGCGCCGCAACGGGACCGATCCCAGCCGAGGTCCGACGCCAGGAGGGCCTCAGACTGGAGAGGCCCGGCGCAAGGCCCCAGAGGGCCAGGACCCAGAGGGCCAGCGCCCAGAGGGGCCACCAGCTACAGATCCCCCAACCCCTGGGGCCGGTGGTGGCGCCGAGGCTGCTCGAACTGTTGCTGCAGCCACTCCCGATGGCCATCGAGCTGGCCGGAGCGATTGGCTGTGCTGTACGGCTGCCATTCCCCCAGGGCCAGGTATCGGCTCACCGTGTGACGAGAGAGGCCCAGTTCCGTCGCGATCCGCCGCCGGCTCCAGTCTCGCTCCAGCAGCTGGCGCATCACCACCCACTCCTCTGGGGGTTTCCATCACGCCCTCCAGCGCGACCAACCCACCTGCTGTATGGGTGCTGCCCGCCTTGGCCAACCCAAAGCCCACCCCAGCTGTCGATCGTTTCTCCGCGGCCGATGATCCTTGCAAGGAAGAGCCATGACCCGCTGCTGACGCGGCCGGTAACGGCTCCCCCATCGCTTCCGGGTGGCTCACTTTTGGTGTCGGCGCTGGTCCAGTTTTCGATGTCGGCTGACACTGGAAGCAGCCCTGTTGCAGGAGGAGGGGCATCGGCAGGCCCTCGACTCCAAGGCCGATTCCTACTGCTGGGTG
>CAIZOZ010000470.1 GCA_903934745.1 uncultured cyanobacterium | reverse complement strand
TTCCTTACCTTTGGTGATCAAGGAAAGGTATCCGCTCGCATATCAAAAAATAGGCAAAGCAAAATTTAATCAACTGGCCGAAACATTGGTCTCCGATAACGAGAAATCTAGTCTTGCGGAGTTAAAATACCTGTTCAAGGACCCTGTCCTAGCCAGTGATGCAATCATCAATGATTACGGGAAGTTGCTGGCAAAAGAGCTTGCCAAAGTTGAAAAGAGGTTTGCGACATCTCCCTTGTACGAAAGCGAGCTCAAGAATGCAGTTGACATCTCCAACCTTTGGCTCAAGATAAATCTTAAACCTCAGCGCCTTCTTGCTGGTATTCACAACAAACTAAGGCAGGATGAGGAAAAGCTTGCTAAAAAGGCGTTTGCCAGAGAAAGGCGGGCGATCACCAGTGATCTTCTTCCCATGGTTGTTGAGGAAGAGCAAGCGCGGATGATCGGCGAACTGGGCCACGTGGAGCAATCTGTAGAAATCCGTTTCAGAAAACGTCTCATCACCAGGGCAGATCACGCCGCAGGCCAGTTAGAACACTCCGTGAAGGCCACCACCACCACCTTTGTTGACAACGAACTCGGCAAAGCCTCAGTGGTTGTTCGCGAAGGTGCCGAGGCTGGCGAAGCAACGCTCAAAGACGAAGGGAGAGCCTTGCTTGATGTCTGAGTGCAGCATGCCGCTGGCGGCCTCCCTGAGCAGCTGAGGGGGCTCACATCACCAGGCCTGGCCCCTGCTGGTGGTCCATGGTGGTTATCCCGGTTCGTAGGCCGCACGCGTGTGGCCGAACGGATTCCTTTCCATCGCCGGTCCATCCGCAGTTTGGAGGCCTTCAGCTGGCGAGGCCCCGGGTGGCAGCACGCCGCATCCGGCCGGCAGCCCGGCGGGCCCGGTTCACCGGTTCGTTATCGCCAAGCGGTACCGCTTCGGGTGCCACCGGGGCCGATCGATCCTGGTTCTGCAGGCGACCGAGTTCCTGGCGGCCACCCAGCACCACCTGGCTGAGTTCCTTCAGACGCACCTCCAATTCGCCCAGCACCTGTTCGGCGTAGCGATTGGCGCCCTCCTGGATGGAGTTGGACTCCTGACGGCTGCGAGCCACCAGCGTTTCACATTGCTGCTGGGTCTGCTTGCCGAACTGCAGGGCATCGGCATGGAGCCGCTCCGCCTCCGACTGGCTGTCCCGCTGAACGCGCAAGCCCTCCTGCCGCACCAGTTCCAGCTCCTGCATCGCCTGTTGCCGAGCCCGCTCGTGGTGCTCCAGCAGCTGGCGGTTGCGATCGTTCGCCTCCTGCTCCAGTTGCTGCCGCCGGGCCTGGGCCTCCTGCTCGATCTGCTGGCGGCGGCTGGCGTATTGCTGCTCCATCTGGGCCATGCGGGCCTGCTGCTCCTGCTCCACCTGGGCCGCCTGCTGACGCACCTGCAGCATCATCTGCTCGCACTGCTGGCGGGCCTGATCGCGCAGTTCACCCACCTGGCGTTCAGCTTCCTGGCGGATGGCCGCCTGGTTGATCAGTTGCTCCCGCTCGCGGCGAGCCTTGGTGACGATCTCCTCGGCCTGTTGGCGCGCCTTCTCGATGAAACCCACCCGCTGGCGGATCAGCTCCTCGGCCTGGACGATCTGGGTGGGCAGGGATTCACGCAGGGCATCCATCGTCTCGATGGCGTCCTGCTCATTGACAAGCCGGCCACCGCTGAAGGGGATGCGGCTGCCTTCGAGAACAATCTCCTCGAGCTGATCCAGCTGATCGAGGACGGTGATGCGGGCCTCAGACATGTCAACAGGGGGGAGTTGAGCAATTAAAGAGCCTGGCGAGGTCGCCCGCCACTCCTATGGGCACCATATGTTCAACCGCACCCCCGAAGCGGGCCACCTCCTTCACCACCGAACTGCTCAGAAAGCTGTGCTGCACAGCCGTTGCCAGGAACAGGGTCTCGATTGCCGGAGCCAGGGTCTTGTTGGTGTGGGCGATCTGCAACTCAAATTCGAAGTCGCTCAGGGCCCGCAGGCCGCGCAGGATCACCGCGGCGCCGCAGCTGCGGGCGAAATCCACCGTCAGCCCATCGAAACTGGCCACCCGCACCGTCGGCAGATGGCTGGTGGCGGCGCCGATCTGGCCGAGCCGCTGCTCCAGCGGGAAGGTGGGATTCTTGCTGGGGTTCTGCAGCACCGCCACCGTCACGCCGGCGAACAGGCGGGAGCTGCGCTCAATCAGGTCGAGATGGCCGAGGGTGAGCGGATCAAAACTGCCCGGGTAGAGGGCGTGCATCACGGCACTGCAGCGACCGCAAGCCTATGGAGCGAGCGGGCCGGCTGAGCCGAGCCGCTTCCTAGAGTCGGCTCCACCCCGTGCGACCAGCACCATGAGCGACGCCAGTCTCGACCAGGCGGCCAAGAAGACCCTGCTGCGCAAGATCCCCCACGGGGTGTTCATCTGCGGGGTGGCCGAAGGTGAGGAGGTGAATGGCTTCACCGCGAGCTGGGTCACCCAGGGTTCGTTTGAACCGCCCCTGGTGGTGATGGCGGTGCGGGCTGACTCCACCAGCAACGGCATGATCCAGCGCACCGGCCGCTTTGCCCTCAATGTGCTGGCGGCCGATCAGAAGGATCTGGCGGCGGTGTTCTTCAAGCCCCAGAAAGGGGTAGGTGGCCGCTTTGACGCCGCCCCGTTCCAGTTGGGCACCCTGGGCCTGCCGATCCTCGATGACGCCCTCGGGGCCGTCGAATGTGAGCTGGTGGGCCAGGTGGCGGCCGGCGACCACACCGTGTTCGTGGGGGCTGTCAAAAACGCCGTGCTGCATCGCGATGCTGCGGCGCTGGAGCTCTCCGCCACCGGCTGGCAGTACGGCGGTTGAGGCTGACGGCCCAGATGGACCCACCGCAGGTTGCCGGTGCCGTCCTCGGCACCCCCCTGATGCTGCATCCGCAGCGGCTCAAGGCCCGCCTGGGCGAGATCCCGCGTGAGCCGGGCTGTTATCTGATGCGCGATGGCGAGGACCGCATCCTCTACATCGGCAAAGCGAAGGTGTTGCGCCAGCGGGTGCGCAGCTACTTCCAGAGTGGTGGCGGCCATGGCCACAGCCCACGCATCTCGCTGATGGTGCGTCAGGTCTGCGATATCGAAGTGATCGTCACCGACAGCGAAGCCGAGGCGCTGGCGCTGGAATCGAATCTGATCAAGCAGAACCAGCCGCACTTCAACGTGCTGCTCAAAGATGACAAGAAATATCCCTATCTCTGCATCACCTGGAGCGAGGCCTATCCGCGCCTCTTCATCACCCGCCGCCGCCGCTTGCGCAGTCCCCTGGACCGCTTCTACGGGCCCTATGTCGATGTCGGCCTGTTGCGCCGCACCCTCAGCCTGGTCAAGCGCGTCTTCCCCCTGCGCCAGCGTCCCCTGCCCCTGCATCGCGATCGCACCTGTCTCAATTACGACATCGGCCGTTGTCCCGGCGTCTGCCAGGAGCGGATCAGCTCCGAGGACTACCACCAGAGCCTGCGCAAGGTGGCGATGGTGTTCCAGGGGCGCAGCGATGAACTGATCGAGCTGCTGGCTGAGCAGATGGCCCGCTATGCCGAGCGGCTCGATTTTGAAGCGGCCGCCCGGGTGCGGGACCAGCTGCAGGGGCTCGACACGCTCACCGCCGATCAGAAAATGAGCGTGGGTGATAGTTCGATCAGCCGCGATGTAATCGCCCTGGCGGCCGATGGCCGGGTGGCGGCGGTGCAGCTGTTCCAGATGCGGGCCGGGAAACTGGTGGGGCGCCTGGGCTTCACCGCTGATGCGATGCCGCTGCTGGCGGCCAGCCCCGAGGGGCCCAGCAGCGTCGCTGCCAGCGGCACTGAGGCCGCGGCTGAAACTGGCGATGAGACTGGCGCTGCCATTGGCAGCGCGGCTGTCGATCCGGCCCTTGATCCCGGCCGCATCCTGCAGCGGGTCGTGGAGGAGCACTACAGCCAGGTGGAGCCGGTGGAAAT
>CAIZOZ010000469.1 GCA_903934745.1 uncultured cyanobacterium | reverse complement strand
GGCGTCGCACCTCCCCCTGGCCTTCGCGGATCGAGCGCTCCAGCTGCTGGCGCCGCTGCTCCTGGATCTCGGCGCTCTGCTCCTTCTGCTGCTGCCAGCGGGCCAGCAGCTCCTCATGCAGCAACTCGGTGCGGGCCAGCAACTCCACCGCCGCCTCGGCCGCCTCCTGCTGCTGCTGCCGCTGGGCCTCCAGCCCCTCGATCACCCGGTTCACATCGCTCTCACCCCCAGGCTCCAGCTGGGCCGCCGCCGCCTGCAGCACGGCGGCATCAAGACCAAGCCGGCTGGCAATCGCCAGGGCGTTGCTGCGGCCCGGGATGCCCCACTGCAACCGATAGGTGGGAGAAAGGGTTTCGACATCGAAGGCCACCGAGGCATTCTCGAAGCGGGAATCGGCGTATTTGAGGGCCTTGAGCTCGCCGAAGTGGGTGGTGGCGATCGTGAGCCGGGCCCGATCCGCCAGCTGACGCAGCAGCGCCGCCGCCAGGGCCGCACCCTCGGTGGGATCGGTGCCGGCCCCCACCTCATCGAGCAGCACCAGGGAAGCGCCGCGCTGGCCAGCTGAAGGAGAGGGCTGATCGGCCGACTCGGCGCTGCCAACCGCCTGGGCCCTGGCCGTGTCCAGGGCTCTGAGGATGCGGGCGATACGGCGGATGTGACCGCTGAAGGTGGAGAGGTTCTGCTGCAGCGACTGCTCATCGCCGATGTCGGCCAGCACCTGACCGCACCAGGGCAGCCGTGGCGTGCCACTGCAGGGCAGGAACAGACCGGCCCGCGCCATCAGGGCCGCCAGGCCCACACTCTTGAGCGTCACCGTCTTGCCGCCGGTGTTGGGGCCGGTGATCGCCACCACCCGCAGCTCCGGGCTGACGCGCACCGTGACCGGCACCACCGCCGCGCCCCCTTCGCGGCGCTGCTGCCAGAGCAGCAGGGGATGGCGCAGATCCCGCAACTCAAAGGCCGCCTCGGCCGCTGCGGCCAGCTGGGGTCGCACCGCCCCCAGCCAGGCGCCGTATCGCGCCCGGGCCAGGCCCGCATCGAGGCGCACCAACACCCGCTGCAGCTGCTCCAGGGACGGCGCCTGCTCCCCCACCAGGCCACTGAGCTCCAGCAGCAGGGCCCGCTCCAGCTCCTGTTCCTGTCCCTGCAGCTCCCGCAGCCGGTTGCCCAGGCCAATCACCGCCTGGGGCTCGATGAACACGGTGCTGCCGGAGGCCGAACTGTCGTGCACCAGACCCCGCACCTGGGAGGCCGCACCGGCCTTCACCGCCAGCACCGGCCGGCCGCTGCGTTCGGCCACCACGGTGTCCTGCAGCAGGGGCCCATAGCGGCGCAGCAACTCCTGCAGGCGCTCGCGCCGTTCGGAACGCACCGCCAGCGACTGACGCCGCAAGCCCGCCAGGGGTGCACTGGCACGATCGGCCAGTCGGCCCCCTTCCTCCAGGCAGAAGTGGAGGCGCTGCTCCAGCTCCGGCAGGGTGCGCAGCTCCGCCACCAGCGCCGTGCACACCGGCCGCAGCTCGGCGTCATCGATCTGCCGCCGCAGCCGCCGCGCCGCCGCCAGGGTGCCGGCCAGGGCCAGCAGTTCTTCGCCGCCAGCGCAGCCGCCCTTGGCACAGAGGCTCACGGTGGCCGCGATGTCCGCCGCCCCCTGAAAGCTCCGGCCCCCCTCCACCAGGCCATCGAGGCCCAGCAGCTCGGTGGTTTCAGCCAGCAGCGTTTCACTGCTCTGGCGATCGACCGGCAGGGGCAACAGGCGGCACTGGCGCTCGCCGGCACCGGTGCTGGCGAAGCTGGCCAGGTGCTCCGCCAGCCGGGGCCACTCCAGCAAGGCCAGGGTCTCCTGCTCAATGGCCGGCTCCCGGCTGTGCTCGCCAGCACGCGGCCGGGCAGGTCCTGGGATGAACCTGGGCGCCGGTGAGCCCGAAGCAGCAACAGCAGCAACCAGGGGCTGGTGAGAGAGCGAATCCGGGGTCTGAAGGATGGGCGCCACTGACTCAACCACCCCTGCCTCCAGCGACGCAGACTCCAGCGACGCAGTGGAGCTCCCCGCTGCAGGCACCATCACAGGCTCCTCCTCCCTGGACGGATCCACGGCGAGGTCCAGGGAGGAGCCACTGGATCCGTCCAGGGGCCTCTCTCGGGAGCCAGGCGCTGCGACAAACGCCTGATTCACGCGGCCCCAGGCCCAGCAGGCGGCTGCAATGGCTCAATCAACTCAGCAGCGGGCAGCGGCCGCCAGGGCGGAATCGCGGCTTCGCCCACATTCGAGGGAATCCCGGCGGCCGGCTCATAAAGCAGCTCCAGCCAGTTGCCTTCCGGATCCTTCAGATAGAAGGAGGCCGTGCCATCGCGATGGTCATGCACCGGCCCGACGCTGTGCCCCTCAGCCTCAAGCTGGTCGTGCACCCGATCCACCTCGCAGCGCTCGGCGTAGTGGAAAGCGAAGTGGGGACCGGCGGCGGTGTAGGCGGGGCTCAGCAGGGCGATGCCATCGCCATTGGCCGGCGATTGCAGATAGGCCCAGTCCTCCGCATCCCAGGTGAGCCGCAGCCCGAGCGCCTGGTAAAAGGCCTTGGCGCGGTCCATGTCCTGCACCCGCACCGCCACATGGCCCAACCGGCTCATCGCCATCTCCGCCGCCTCATCGCTGCAGCCATTCAAGCGGTTCCGATCGCGCCACCGGCGCCGGCCGCGCCAACCGACGGAACCGCGGCCTCGCCACCGCTGCCACCGCGGCCGCCGCCGCCGCCAGCCAGGAACGGGGTGAGCATCAACAGGGCCGGCGAGCGGGCCCAGGGATGGCGCCGATCGCTGAAAATCACCCAGCTCAAGGCCCCGAGCTCGGGGAAGAGCACGTAGGGCATCCCGGTGACGTTGGCGATCACCGTGATCAGCGCCAGGAAAACGGCGATCGCCAGATCGGCACGGCCTGGCTTCAGCCCGCCTTCAACCACTGGGCCGCATCGCAGGCGTGATACGTGAGGATCAGATCGGCACCGGCCCGGCGGAAACACAGCAGGGTTTCCAGCACGATCGCCCGCTCATCGATCCAGCCCCGCTCGGCGGCAGCTTTCACCATGGAATATTCACCGCTGACGTTATAAGCGGCGATCGGCAGCTCCGATTCACCGCGCAGACGATGGATGATATCGAGATAGGCCAGGCCAGGCTTGACCATCAGGATGTCAGCCCCTTCCTGCTCATCGAGCAGGGCCTCGGTGAGAGCTTCGCGGCCGTTAGCCACATCCATCTGATAGGTGCTCTTGTCCTTGGGGATTGGCTTACCGGAAGTGCTGCGCGGCGCCGAATCAAGGGCTTCGCGAAAAGGCCCGTAGTAGGCAGAAGCGTATTTGGCGGTATAGCTGATGATTCCCACATGCTCGAAGCCCTCCTCATCCAGGCTTTCACGGATGGCCGCCACACGGCCATCCATCATGTCGCTGGGGCCGATCAGATCAGCGCCGGCACGGGCCTGGGCCACGGCCTGGCGGCAGAGAATCTCCACCGTTTCGTCATTGAGCACCACCCCATCGTCCGAGACAATGCCGTCATGGCCGTCGCAGGAATAGGGATCCAGGGCCACGTCGGTCATGATCGCCATGCCGGGGTGAACCTCCTTGAGCAGGCGGATCGCCCGCGGAATCAAGCCGTGCTCGTTGAAGCACTCGGCGCCATCCTCACTTTTGAGCCCATCGGCCACCTTGGGGAACAGCACCACGCAGCGAATGCCGAGATCCCAGGCGCGGCCCACCTCATCCACCAGGCCCTCCAGGCTCCAGCGGCTGGATCCGGGCATGGCACCGATCGGCTCGTTGGTGGCGCCCTCATGCACGAACAGCGGATAGATGAAATCGGTGGGGGCAAGGTGATGCTCCCGCACCAGCGCCCGTAGCGCCGGAGTCCGCCGCAACCGGCGCGGACGGTAGGTGAGATCCATGGGAAAGGGTGATTTAAGGGGGATCCTAGGGATCAGACCGGCGGCGGATCAGAGCCGGGCGGCGGCGATCCAGCCCTGGCGGGGATCGGCGCTGCGGGCCTGGCGCAGCTCCTCCAGCAGCTGTCGCTCGCGGTCGCTGAGGCTGTCCGGCAGCTTCAGGATCGGCGTGAGCAGCAGATCGCCGCGGCCCTCCTTCAGCGGCCAGCCCTTGCCCTTCAGCCGCAGGCTGCGGCCCAGGCTCATGCCGGGCGGCACCTGCACGGTGGCCTCGCCATCGGGGGTGGCCACCCGCACCTCACCGCCGAGGGCCAGCTCATCGAGGCTCAGCGGCAGCTCGGCGCGCAGTTGATCCCCATCCAGCCGCCAGACGGGATGGGACTGGAGCTTGAGGGTGAGATAGAGATCACCGCGACGGCCCGTACCGGGCTGGAGATTGCCCTTGCCCTTGAGCCGCAGGCGGCTGCCGTCCTTCACTCCGGCCGGAATGCGCACCTGCACCCGTTCCTCATTGACAGCCAGGGTGCGCTCGCAGCCGCGAAAGGCCTCGCCGAGCGGCAGGTTGATGCTGGCTTCGGCATCAAGATTGATCGGGGCGCCACGGCCAGCAGCACCGGGCCCGGCAAAGCCGCCGGGGAAGCCGGAGCCGAAACCGCCAGGCGCGCCGCCGAAGCGGCCGAGCAGATCGTTGACGAAGTCGTCGAAATTGCCGTAGCGGCCGAAATCAACATCAGCCCCGGCGGCGCCACCGGCGCTGCCCATCTGATTCCAATACTGGCCGAACTGCTCATAGCGCCGGCGCTTATCAGGATCGGAGAGGACTTCATAGGCCTCGCTGATTTCTTTGAAACGGGCCTCCGCTCCCTGGTCACCGGGGTTGACATCCGGATGGCATTGACGGGCAAGCTTGCGAAACGACCGCTTGATCGTGTCGGCATCAGCGCCACGCTCGACACCGAGCACCTTGAAATAGTCGCGGTAGCCGTTGACGCTCATCAGCCGGGGCTCTGTGGGTGCATTGTCTCAGCCGCTGGGGACCAGCGAGGCCGCCAGC
>CAIZOZ010000468.1 GCA_903934745.1 uncultured cyanobacterium | reverse complement strand
TGGCCGATGGCATCGACCTGCTGATCGACCTGGCCGGCCACACCTCCAGCCACCGGCTGGGGGTGTTCGCGATGCGGGCGGCGCCGGTGCAACTCAGCTTCCTGGGCTATCCCCACTCCACGGGGCTGGAGCGCATCGACTGGCTGATCGGCGATCCCGAGGTGACGCCGGCGGAGCACGGCCATCTGTTCAGTGAGGCCATCGCCCAGCTGCCGGGCAGCGTCTTCTGCTGGAGCCCTGTGGACGACTACCCCCTGCCGCCCCCGCGGCCGGCTGGGGCGGCGCTGGTGCTGGGCTCGTTCAACAACATCATGAAGATGTCAGCGCGCACGATCCGCCTCTGGGCGGCGCTGCTCCGCGACCTGCCCCAGGCCCAGCTGCTGCTCAAGGCCCCGTCGCTGGGGGATCGTTCGGTGCAGGAGCGCTTCACGGACCTGTTCGCCGCCGAGGGCATCGGCTCGCAGCGGCTGCGGCTGGAGGGCCCCGAGGAGCTGGGGCGGATGATGCAGCGCTACGGCGAGATCGACATCGCTCTGGATCCCACCCCCTACAACGGCGGCACCACCACCCTGCAGGCCCTGTGGATGGGGGTACCGGTGCTGAGCCTGCGGGGCGGCAACTTCGTGAGCCGCATGGGCGCCAGCTTCCTTACCACCCTCGGCCGCAGCGACTGGATCGCCGCCGACGACGACGGCTATCGGGCGATCGCCTGCCGGCTGGCGGCCGATCTCCCAGCCCTGCGCCAGGAGCGGGCAGCCCTGCGGCAGCGGATGGCCAGCTGCGGTCTGTCCGACCTGGATCGCTACACCGCCGATTTCCAGGCGCTGCTGCGGCGCATCTGGAGGGCCCACGGCCAGGGCAGCGGCGAACGGCTGCTGAGGGCAGAACCCTGAACCCCGCGATGGCCCTGGGGGCCCCCACCCCATGAGCACCCCGCCGCCCCTGCTGGTGAGCGCCAGCCTGAGTGACACCGAGGCCTTCCCCCACCACACCCTGCTGGGCCGCTGCCTGGCGCTGCCGGTGCACCGGCCGTGGCAGCCGCGACTGGCCCTGGCCAACGGCCGGCCCCTGGCGGAGCACTACAACAGCGTCCTGGACCAGGCCGATCCGCAGGCGCTGCTCCTGTTCTGCCACGACGACGTCTGGCTGGGAGAGCAGCCGCTGTTGCCGCTGCTGAACGAGGCCCTGGCGACATTCGATCTGGTGGGCGTGGTGGGCAACCGGCGGCGGCTGCCGGGGCAGGTGCACTGGTGGCTGCGGCCCGGCGATCACGCCTGGGACCATCCCCAGCTGGTGGGCGCCATGCGCCTCGGCGATGAGCACACCAGCTTCGCCAACCACTACGGCCCGAGCCCGGCGCCGGCGATGCTGCTGGATGGGTTCGCGCTGGCGGCCCGGGCGGGGGTGCTGCAGGCGGCGGGCGTGCGTTTTGATCCGGATCTCGATTTTCACTTTTACGACCTGGATCTCTGCCGCAGCGCCGTGGCCGCCGGCCTGCGGCCGGGGGTGTGGCCCCTGCCGCTGATCCACGCCAGCGGCGGGGCGGCCGGCAGTCCCGCCTGGCAGCGCTGCCGCGAGCGCTACCAGCGCAAGTGGCTGGACCCTCCTCCTGCCCCACCCCCAGCCACCGCTACCGCCCCGACGCCCCCCGCCATGACCGCCACCCCGCCCAGCTTCGAGATCAGCACCTCCCGCCAGCTGCTGGCCTGGCTGGCGGAGCAGAAGCTTTCCCTCGCCTTCACCACCTATCAGAT
>CAIZOZ010000467.1 GCA_903934745.1 uncultured cyanobacterium | reverse complement strand
CGCTTCATGCCGGCGGCTCTGGCCCATCAGTGGGCACGCAAGCTGCAGGCCCGGCGGCTCGGCACCGTTTCGGTGGTCTGAGGGCCAGAGGCCCCCGGCGTCACCGGCCTTGGGTTCGCCCGTGGCCGGTTTTTCACTGACGATGCCCGCGAGCCGGAGATGGTGGTGGTGAGGCTGCTGTATGGAAGCGCGCTCAGATTGATGGAGGTATGGGGTTCCCCCGGTTTCGTGGACAGATCTCAGGGCTACGCAGGGGTGAGTTTAGGGGTAGAGACGAACTGCTGTTCGTAGACGATCGGACTGAGGTAGCCGATCGTTGAATGACGGCGCTCGCGGTTGTAGTAGCCCTCGATCCAGAAGGCCAGATCGCGCTGCAGCTGTTGCGGAGCGATCAGCTCCTTGCGATTGTCATCGAGGTCCAGCTCCAGCTTGAGGGTGGAGAAAAAGCTCTCCGCCACAGCGTTATCCCAGCAGCAGCCCTTGGCGGACATGCTGCAGCCGATCTCGTGCTTCTCCAGCAGGATGCGGTAGTCGCTGGCCCGGTACTGGCTGCCCTGATCCGTGTGGATGAGCAGGAGCTCCGGCTCCACCAGGCGGTGACCGAGGGCTCGGTTGAGAGCCTCAATCACCAGCGCGGCATCCATGCGGTGATCGAGCTTCCAGCCGACGACACGACGACTGAACAGATCGATCCAGATGGCCAGGTAACGCCAACCGCTGCTGGTGCGGATGTAGGTGATGTCGCCGGCCCAGCAACGGTTGGGAGCGGGAGGTTGGAAGTCCTGCAGCAGCAGGTTCTCCACCACCCCAGCGGCTCCGCTGCTGGCCCTGGAGCAAGCCCTGAACGCTCTGCGTGTCCTGGCCTTCAGTTGGGCACACTGCATGAGCCTGGCGACGCGATGGCGACCGACCTGGCGGCCTGCCGCACGCAGCTCCTGATGGATCCGTGGGGAGCCGTAGAAGCCGCGGTGCTCCTGGAATACCGCCTGGATCTCGGCGGTGATCACGGCGTTCTCCGCCGCCAGTGGTCCCGGCACCTCCTGCCGCTGCCGCCAGGCGTAGAAACCACTGCGGGCCACATCCAACTGACGGCACAACCAGGAGACGGGGTGACGACCTGAAAGCTCAGCGATCAAGCGAAACCTTTCGGCGACAGCTGCTCTTTCGCAAAGTGAGCCGCCGCCAGCCGAAAAAAATCCTTCTCCCTCCTGAGCTCCCGATTTTCCTTACGGAGCCGGTTGAGCTCAGAGCGCTCCTCGCTGGTGAGCAGACCCTGGTCCCGGGGACTGGTAGAGCCCTGGTCAATACGGCTCTGCCGCAGCCAGCGGGCCAGGCTGCTGGAGTGCAGGCCGAGGCGCTGGGCCACCGCATTGCAGGAGAGGCCCTCCTGCATGCAGAGGGCAACGGCCTCCAGCTTCTGCTGCTCTGTGAACCGGCGTCTGGTCTTGGTGGGGTTGGTCATTAATGGACAGTCTGGAGGTCATGGCTTGACCCTTAATGACCTGTCCTCAAAACCGTGGGAGGCCCAGAACGACACGACGGCCGGAAGGTAGCGCCCTTCTGTTGGGCCTGGATGGCAGTGGCTGATGGCTGTCAACGCAAGCTCTCGCAGGCCTCCCCATCGCCATTGCTGTCGAGATAGCTGTGCCCCTGGCGCAAAAGCTCCTGGGCGCGGGCGTAGGAGCCAATCTCTTTACAGCGATAACGCCGGCCGCCGGGGGTGGTGCCATCGGGGATCACAGCGTTGCGGCGGGCCCGGCGGAAGTCCCAGGGACGGGTGATGCCGCCGGGGACCTGCCACACCCCATAGCGATGCCGGCTGGCCCGGTACTCGGCATCGAGGTACTCCTTGG
>CAIZOZ010000466.1 GCA_903934745.1 uncultured cyanobacterium | reverse complement strand
TGGGATGCCGTGGACTTCTGGAGCTGCTACATCGGCTATGCACCTGTACCAGGCACCTATCAAACCGCTCCGGCCCCGACGCTGACTGCCAAGCGGGCGGAGGAGCTCTGTCAGAAGTGGCGGCAACACGTGCGCCGGGCCATCAAAGAGCGTGGTTTTGATGTCACCGAAGCCCTTGAGCTGTTGGAGGCCAGCGTTCCATCGGAGTATCAGAAGCGATTCCGGGAGGTGTTGGCTGTGGATGACTACAGCCCTGCAGAACTCTCCCAGCTGTGGCTGGAGGGGGAGTACTTCATGCCCGAAAAGTGGATCATCCTCTGGGACGAAGAGAATCCAATCATTTAGGCCCGCCTGGCAGCCTTCGACACGGCTACCAGGACAGAACCAAGCCTGCCTGGGTATTGCGCCTAGCGTCAGCTAGCCGCTAAGCTCAGGCCAGCGGGCACAAGCCCGACTCTCAGTTGTCATGACGCAATCCCTCGCACGCGCAGGCGTGCCAACCGACGCTCTTGAGCTGCTCGACGAAAAGGGCAGCGCCGAGCGCGCTCTCACCGCCGCCCTGGCCTCCTTCCAGGAACAGGTGCAGGCCGTTCCATCCCTTGATTTGGCTGCCGTGGTCGAAGCAGCCAGACCGGCCTTTGCATCAGGCATTGCCTTCAGCGCCCAGCTGGTTGACATCCGCGGCCGCAACAAGTTGCGCGTCACGTTGATGCACGCTGGCGGTGCTGAGGTCAGCAGCGAGGAGTGGGCCGACCAGGTCGACAACTTGTTGCAGGCTTCCGGCTGGATGCTGGCCATGCTGCTGGGCATTCCTTTGGCCAGGCAGGCTTTGCCTGTAGAGCCTGAGACGACCGGGATCAATAGCCTCGCAGTCGTCGTGCATCCCGATGCTCCGACTGGGCCTGGACCCAGCGAGGAGGAAGGGGCTGTTCCGGCGGCTGACTTCGATGTCGCCCTGGAGCCTCTAACGCCCCAGGAGATCGAGGCCACCCACCAGCGAATCCTCGCCCTGCCCCAGGCCGCTCGTCAGGCGCTGACCAAGGCCTTCCGCGAGCACTTCCAGGTGCCGCGCAATGCCCGCTCGATCGGCGATCGCATCACCCAGCACCAGCACGCCGCCTTCATCGATCACTTCCTTGAGGAGTGTGAAGAACAAGGCCTCAATCGCGCCGCGGCGCCAGTGGAGCCATGAAAGGCCTTCGTCGCTACGGCGAGCAGCCCCGCTCCCAGGCCGGCCGCCACTTCATCCAGACCCAGGTGCGCACCGATGTGTACCTGCGGGTCCGAGAGGTGATGGAGACCCACAACCTCTCCGCCAGCGGAGCAGTGCATCACCTGCTGCGTGAGCGCTTTGGTTTGCCGCCCCTTCCCCCGTTCGATCAACAGCCCATTTCCACAGTTCACCCCGATTCAACCCATGGCTAAGGACATTTTTCGCAGCCCCCTCGCCGAAGTGCGCTGGGCCCACTTGATCACCCCCAGGCACCAGCTCGACAAGAGCAAGCCCAAGGCCTGGACGGCCGATCTGCTGCTTCCCAACAGCGATGAGAAGGCCCAATCCTTCCTGCTGGCGATGGAGGACCAGTTCATCGCTCTGCACGGCAGCCGCAAGCGCCGGGCCGAGAAGGGCTTCCCTTGGAAGGCGGATAAGGAGAAGCCCAGCGAGATCACCGTGCTGCGCTTCAAGGTGCCGCAGTTCCAGCGGCGCGACGGCTCCCTTTCCGAGGGGCCGCGCATCGTCGATGCCAAGAAGCAGCCCTGGGATGGGGCCGCCATCGGCAACGGCTCGAAGGTGATCGTCGCCTTCGACATCTACGACTGGGACGGGGAGAACGGCTGTGGCATGACCTTCCAGCCCAGGGCCATTCAGGTCGTGGAGTTCGTCCCGTACGAACAGGTCGACCCCACCGATGGCTTCGAGGAGGTCGATGGATACACCACCGGTAGAGCCACAGAGGCCGGAAACTCTGCGGGTTGGGTCGTGGATGACGACGACGAGGCCCCCTTCTGATGGCCTCGCCACATGTGCGCAGCAACGGTGCCGTCGGGCCCCGTCCCCAGTTGCCTGCCTTCTGCCGGAACCGCCGGCCGGTCGTCATGGTCACGGCCACCAGCCTGGCTTGCCTGCGCGGCTTGGTGCTGCTGGGGCTGGCGTTTCAGCTCAGCACCCTGCTGCTCGTGCTCGCCGAGCCCGTGCCGCCACGGCCGGCGACCAGCACCAATACCGTCTTCCGCCCCGATGCCGGCACTGACGCCGGTGAGGTTCCACCCGTCACACCGCTTTCAAGCCGATGAACACCACGACGACGTCGTCCCATTCAGCTACAGCTGTCGCCTCGATGAATCACCCCGCTCTGGTCTCCCGCTCCTGGAACGGCACGCCGATCTCTCGGCGCACCGCCGATGGCTACGTCAATGCCACGGCCATGAGCAAAGCCAATGGCAAGCGGTGGAAGGACTACCGCGAGTCCGACCGGTGCCAGCTCTACCTGGACGCCCTGGAAAGCGTGGCCGGA
>CAIZOZ010000465.1 GCA_903934745.1 uncultured cyanobacterium | reverse complement strand
CTATGAGGCCCTGCTGGAGGCCAAGGGCATGAACTTCGGTGCCGGCAGCAGTGGCACAAGGGCCGTCCCGGTCGCAGCCTGAGCTACGCCACTAAGGTGCAGTTCAACGGCAACCTGATGGTGGGCAAGGCCTACACCTCACGGCTGGGCCTGGAGCCGGGCGATGAGTTTGAGATCAAGCTGGGCAGGAAGCAGATCCAGCTCATCCCCTTGGGCGCTGCCGAGGAGTATTGAGAGACGGCTTCACTGGAGGCTTCAAGGCAAGGGGATCAGCTCCAACCCATCCGCCAGGATTGGCCCATGACCCTGGAAGCCCTTCCCCCAGTGCCGCGGTTGATTGACGGTCCCGATGACGCCACAGCCACCGTCCTTCTCGCCCATGGGGCGGGTGCGCCGATGGACAGCCCCTTCATGGCGGCGATCGCCGGCGGACTGGCCGAAAAGGGTTGGCGGGTGGTGCGCTTTGAGTTTCCGTACATGGCCCGGATGCGCGAGACGGGGCGCCGTCAGGGCCCTGATCGGATGCCGGTACTACAGGAGACCTTCCGAGATCAGGTCCGTCTTGAGCGGGTCGAGTGGCCGGAGCGCCCCCTATTCATCGGCGGCAAGTCGATGGGTGGCCGGGTGGCCAGCCTGCTGATTGATGAGCTCGCCGTCAGCGGTGGGGTGAAGGGCTGCCTGTGCTTGGGCTATCCCTTTCATCCGCCCGGCAAGCCTCTAACCCTGCGCACCGAACACCTGGCCGCACTGCAGACCCCCACCCTGATCCTGCAAGGGGAGCGCGACACGTTCGGCAAGCGGGAGGAGGTGGAGAGCTATGCCCTCTCGCCCCGGGTACAGGTGGAGTGGATCCCCAGCGGCGACCACAGTTTCAAGCCCACCAAGAGCTCCGGTCTCAGCGAGGCGGGGAACTGGGCGATGACGGTGGCTTTGGGCGACCAATTCCTGAGGCAGCAGCTCAGTAGCTGAGCACTGGCCCCTCATGGCAAAAGCTTCCGGGTTGTTCCATGCTGAAGGCCAAGTGAGGTGGGTTCTCTTCGTGCCACGCCATCGTTACCGCCAGGATCCCCTACCTCTGGGCGATGTGGCACCCGCCGCAGAATTATTTGGGCCGGAGCAGCCCAGCCCACCTGGGTTGGAGTTGATGCAGCAGGGGCAGTTGCAGGTGCTCCCCCTGGGCCCGCTGTTCGAGAGCAACCAGGATGGAGCCAAGCTGGATGACGGGGATGGCTGACATCCGCATCACCACCCAGGACGACCTGCCCGGGCCTGATGGGGATGAGCCTTACGTGCTTTTCGTGAACCAGACGGAGTACGGCAACGCCCGCTTCCTGCGCACCAACGTGCTCTCGGCCCGGCCGGACCTCAAGAGGTACACGGCCCTGAGGTTCCGGCAGGACGTCAAGCGCCATGCCGATGCCATCGGTCCAGGGGAAGACGTGGTGCTGGTGTTCATGGAGGCCCTGGAGCTGGAGCCGCCGCTGACCCTGGTCTGCAGCGACCTCCACCTGCAGCTGGAGGGCTACCCGATTGAGCAGGGGGCGGAGATCGAGATCCCGCTGCTGCCGCCAGGGGCCCGCGGGCCGGCCAAGGGTTTCGGCTGAGCCAGCGGGGGCGGCGCGCTGCCGCCGATACCGTAGGGGGCTTCTTTGCCCCCTACGGCCCGGCGATGCCTGCCCATGCACTTCTGCCGGCCTTGAACAGTCTGCTCCAGCAGGTGGAGCAGACCAGTGGGCTGCCGGTGGCGGTGGCTCTAACAGTTGGTAGTTGACGACCTGTCTAGAGTAAAACTTCCGGATGTCAAGACTTGGCACGTTCGAGGGATCCATTCCAGATACCCAAAGCCGATCTGGAGATCGCACCAGTAGCTGGCCTTGCATCAGTCAATGTCAATGAGAGTATTGGTCCAGTACCAGCTCCTGAGTTTATCTGTCAGTCAACTCTTGGTGGCATGGTTGTCTATGCCATCTACCAAGCACTGCTCACCATGCTGAGGATAGAAGCAATACGCCGGCGCGGGGAACTGAATCGTGCAACTCAGATCCAGCTGGTAGCCCAGATGGCGCGAGAATAAGCGAAGGAAGGTGCAGCAGTCAGTGCCGTGATTGCCGTCGTTCTGCTGGTATTTCCCCGGATCGCATTCCCACTAACAGTACTTGGTCTCGTGTGAACTGGCAAAGCTGCCATCGATTTGTTTGATTCTTTCTGGGACGGTCTGTCAGAGTAGCAGCGTCAGGGAATAAGAACCCTTGCTTTCGATGCAGGACTAGTATTGGTCCGGATAAGACCCGCTCTCAAGTTCTGACGTATAGTGTCGTTCTTATGTGGAAAGACCCATGAGTGACCTTGCAGATGCCGTCTTCGGTGGCCAGCTCCTGGGCCATGTGATTGCGGGTGAAGAGCTCACAACCTCTGTCATCACTGATTCTGCAATGACAGCTGATCTGGCCTCTCACCTTGTAGTAAAGGACGATCTGTCAACAGCCGAACATCAAATAATACAGGCAAAGGTCTCACAAGCCGTGATCTTTGATGGTCGTTATGATCCATCGCATATTATCGTTGATCATTTGGATGCCGAGCAATGCGTGGGCGCCGAAGGCCCGCTTCTTTCTTAGTCGGGATTTGGCAAATTTCTCACCTCTTTTTTTCTATTTGAGATGCTTTGGTTTACATGTCAGAAGAACAAGTCCTGTATGAGTATAGCCCTACGCTTGGAGGCATAAGACTGTGTTCTCATCCCAGAGTTGATCGGAGAATTCTCGCCGCTCATCAGTCTGGTGCCACCGTAACTATAAAGATTGAGGTTACAAACTTTCGTCTGCTTGTTCACCTTGGCTCGAACTCTGTAAGTCAGACTTTACCGGTGGCATATGACGATTTGACTGCTATCGTGGCATCAAGTGGTTGGCTTGATCCCAACTATGGCGTCACAGTGCATGATAAATCGGGCCAGCTCTTTAATGTTGGACCGTCCAGGCCGCATGTTGTGGCATTAGACCTCTGGGTGGGTATATGTGGCGCCTTGATAACAACAATGGGGCCGCGAGGACTTATACGTGATGCAGTCTCTTTGATTTCTTCGTATGATATATCGACTCTGCTTGTACCAGATGACTACTATTCACTGAGGCAGCAAAGCCTTGATCTATTGCTTCAAGGTGGATTTTCCTTTCCAATCAACTCTTGTCCACGTATCGATCCGGGAATTCTCATTTCAGAAGTCGATGCATCGTTTCAGAGTCAGCAACGTTCGCAGCATATGAGTAGTAGTACGACAACGGATCTCAAAAGACCAAGCCCTCTTCCCGGAAATTCTTCTTACGTTATTTATGTCCCTGCGGTATCTATAGGAGGCGGTCTATACAATCTAAAGGCCTGGCTTGTTGCCGATGGGACCTACACCTCGCAGGGACAACCCCTTGTAAGAATTTGGATTGATGACAACAGGGGTGATGTTGTCCTCAAGGCAAACAATAGTGGAATCGTACATCATTCAAAGAAGCCTGGAGACGATCTAAAGGTCGGTGGTATTATTGGATCTATTGTCTCGTGTGAAGATCCCGCTAGTGCTTATAATCAGGCCATGTCTGGCACCAATAGTGATCTCGCGCCTAGTCTGGATAGCTGCACTACATCCGATGCAATTAAGCAAGGTACACTTCAGGTAGTCTCCGGATCAACTCCGCAGTTTCGGCCATCTCTTGCGTGTGAGCCTGCCGGCTTTAAGCCGATGGAGACAGCGGAAGCCGATTTGAAATATGCTCTAGCTAACAGTCAAGCATCCTTCCAGTCCTTTTGTAGCGACTTGGATGTCATCACCTCTAGCGGGATTGATGACGACGTCGTGAGTATTGCATCTTTTGATGAGGCGCTATACTGTGCACTGGTCCGCGAGATGCATCGCTATTCATTGGCAGAGATTGCTGATAATCAGTCTGACCTAGCCAAGGAAAATGCAAGCCTTGGTGCCATGGTGGGCAGTCTTCTTGGCCTAATCTCCGGCAACATATTTGCGCCGTTCTTGGGACATTCGTATGGCAAAAATATCTCTGATCGTGGTAGAAAACTGGAAGAGTTTTTGCCCGACCCAAATCTTCTTTTCTATCAAGACGAAAATTCTTACTTGTCATGGTCAAAGGCTCAAGTCGTATCCCCACGTTTACGACGCTTGATTCTCGAGCGGAGGGTTAAACCTGATGGTAATGTATTTTTTCGTATTCTTCCCGCTATCGTCACGGCTGATTCAGTTTTTCCGATTCAACTATTCAAACTCGATTCGTCAACATACTTTTACCGCCCTCTTCCTGCGGGAATCGAACGTAATCAGGCTAACTATGACACAATAAAAGTCCAGAGACGTTACTTTCACTTGCGTGGCGAAGGTGTAGCGACTGAGACAGAAACGGTAGTTCCTATTTTTGGGCGAGATGTTGAGGGCCATCAAGGCCGAATTTATAGGTATGCAGATACTTCTCTCGAATACTTTTATGTCGATTTTAAGATTCACCCAGGACGCGTCTTCTAGTTCATCTCTGTGTCATTGATGTTTGCAGAGAGTGAAGGCCTTAGTGACATCACTGTATTCATCGCAGCCCATCCAGTGAACCCGCTCTTTGTACTGGCAGAAGAGTGGGAAGCGTTCTTTTTGACCCAATAGGTTGATCAAGGAATTGATACCATCACCATTGGTGGTACGGTAAACAGAGTGCTGGATGCGATCATCAAAGCCAGCCTGGTAAAGCTCTTTAGCGATGATGCTGTAAACCTTGCTGATCTCCGAGTCGCTCATTCCGTCTTCCTTCATTCGCTTAGTGCTGATATCAAAGATGAGTGCTTTGTTACCCAGCTGAGCAGAGCGACCTGAGCACCCTGGCTACGGTGCGGCCAGCCTCGCCACAGCACCAGGCCCACCTGATCGCCTACCGAGATGCCGATGAAGCCAGCAGCTACCACGTGGCTTTTGAGGCCGCCCTGCTGCTGCGCATCGTCCAGGTACCAGCTGATATGCGGGTGAACCTCACCGAGAAGCGGGAAGCGCGGGAGAAGGTGGTCTCGCAGGTGGAGAAGCTGGTCAAGGGCAGCCTGAGCCTGGCTCTGGCGCGGAAGGCGGGGCTGCGCTTTTACGACGGATTGATGGTGCAGCTGCGCTCGACGGGCCCAGGGCTGTGGGCGGACCGCTGGTTGTTCGAGCAGCTGCCGGAGCTGCGGGGTCTGCAAGCGGCGGTGCTGCAGAGCCAGGTGCAGCAGAACGTGCCCTGCCTCAATGCCGAGGTGGACAAGATGGGCCCCGCCGATGTGGTGAAGGCCAGCCGGGCGATGAATGCCGCCTATGCCTTCCAGACCGCTGAGCTAATGGGTCTTCCGCCGCTGGCGATCCCGTACCAGGCGGCAGGTTTTGAGGGCCTGGCCAGGGAGTTGATCGCCATCACCCGCGCCGAGCCAACAACGGCAGATCCGGACCGGGAGATCGTCGATGGCTGGGCCGAGAGGCTGGGTCTCTCCCGCTGGTACGTCTGGAAGACGCCGTGATCGAAGGCACCGCGTTTTCGATCGAGGAGGCCATCTTTGACGCCTCGCTGTTGCCGGAGGGCAGCCGCACCCCCGGCACAGAAGCCTTTCACCGGGCGGTGACCGACTACTTCCAGAAGTCGTATGCCTCCATGGGCGGCCAGCTGACGGTGGTGTTCGCCGCCGGCCGCATCGAGGTGGCCTGGGAACCAGCAGCACCAGATCCGGCAGGGCCGGGGGCACCGGCGATGGCCTCGATCGGGCCACTCCTGCAGCAGCGACGGTTTGATGAGGCACGGCCGCTGCTGGAAACCCTGCTGCAGCTCGAACCCGAGCACCCCGTGGCGCTCTACAACCTCGGCGTGCTCGCCAGTGAGGAGGGCAAGCTCGAGGAGGCCCGGCTGCTGCTGCGCCGGGCGGTGGTGGCCAACGCCGGTGATGACCATGCCCAGGCCAATGCCCAGGTGGCGCTGGCCCTGGCAGCCATGCGGCTGAGCGACAAGGCTGTAGCCCGCCAGGCCTTGGAGGCGGCGATCGAGCTGGAGCCGCAGAACAGCTTTGCCCTGCGCAGCCTCGGCGGCCTGCTGGTGATCGCCGGGGCCTATGCCGCTGGGGCCGAACGCTTCCGCCAGGCGTTGGCGGTGGCACCGGATGATCTGATCGCCAGCTTCAACCTGGCCCGGGCGTTGCTGGAGCTCGATGCCAAAGAGCACCGCGACGAGGCCGACCAGCTGCTGCTGCAGGTGATCGAGGCCCAGCCCTATGGCGAGCTGGCCAACAAGGCCAAGGAGCTGCGGGGCAGCATCGCCGCCAGGGATCTGCGGGCCGATCAGCCCGACGGGCTGCGCCAGGACGCCGTGAGCTACTGCCTGCAAGCCCTGCAGCTATTCGAGGCGATGGAGCAGCCGCGGTTCATGGCGGTGCTCAGCGAAGTGGCGGCTGTGGGCCAGGGCGGTCTGCAGATCAACGAGCCCGGTACCTCCCGCACCCTCAAGAACCTGCCCGGTACCTGGAGCGACCTGGCCCTGGCCTGCCTGATCGAGGTGGGTATGAAGCGGCTGACGCCCGATGAGGACTCAGGGCTGGGGATCGAGGCGGAGTATCAGGAGGCGGTGCGGTTGCATGGGGCTGGAGGAACGAAACCATGACCCTTTGGGTGATTCGCGCCGGATCCCGCGGCGAGCACGAGCAGAAGTTCCTCGATGAGGGCCGGGTGTATGTGGCCTGGGAGGGCCTGGATGTGGATCTGGGGACGCTTCCTGATCGGCAGGGTTTGATCCGGGTACTGGAGGAGCGTTTCCCCGACGAGAAGGCCAAGGCTCTTGTGAACTGGTCCGCCCAGGTCTGGCCGTTCGTGAAGGAGATGGTCAAAGGGGACTGGATTGTGATGCCCTCAAAGCTCCAGTCCGGTCTGTATATCGGCGAGCTGATCAGCACTTACCACTTCGAAGCGGCAGGGCCCAACCCCTACTACCACTGGCGAACCATCAACTGGTTCAGCGGCCTGATCCCTCGCACCGTCTTCCCCCAAGACCTGCTTTATTCGTTTGGAGCGTTCATGACGATCTGCCGGATCCAGCGCAACGACGCTGAGGCCCGGGTCAAGGCGATGGCCGCGCGCAACTGGAAGGCCGAGGGCGTGAAGGATTCCGCGCCGCGCACGCCAGCAGGAGTCCAAGCGAATGCCGGGAGCGAGGAAGCTGCAGATGCAGCCAACGTCAACCTCGAGGAGCTGGCGGCCGATCGCATTGAGCGATTGATCGAGGCCCGTTTCAAAGGGCATGACCTGGCCTTACTGGTGGAGGCGATCCTGCAGGCGGAGGGGTACACGACCTATCGCAGCCCAGAAGGAGCGGATGGCGGCGCCGACATCCTGGCCGGAGGTGGAGAGCTGGGCTTCGGGAAGCCGCAGATCTGCGTGGAGGTGAAGTCAGGCTCGGATCCAGTGGATCGGCCCACGGTCGACAAGCTGATCGGCGCAGGCCAAAAGTTCGGTGCCGAAACCTGCCTGTTCGTGAGCTGGGGAGGCTTCAAGCCCAATGTCCAGAAGGAGCTGGCGCGGGACTTTTTCCGGGTGCGCCTCTGGAGCCGCAAGGAGCTGCTGGAAAAGCTCTTCACCCACTACGCCCAGCTTCCCGAGGAGATCCGGCTTGCCCTGCCGTTGAAACGCGTCTGGATGGTGGCCACCGACGAGGGGTCATAACCCTGGCCCGCGCAGCATTCGTTGACCAGGTACCGGCCAGACCGCTAAAGACACGGCAGAATCAGCTCAAATCCGGCCAGATCCGGTCAGACTGGGTCGGTTCGTGTCAGAACCGTTGCCGAAGCATGGGTGCCGCTGCTAGACAAAGTGCTAAGCCCTGCATCAATGCCCTGGACAGCTCTGCCATCGAAGACCGCTGGCTGGCCGTCGACGAGATGGCCGACTACCTGGGCGTCAGCAAGGACACCGTCTATGCCTGGGTCACCACCAAGGGGATGCCGGGGTATCGGGTCGGTCGCTTCTGGAAGTTCAAAAAGAACGACGTAGACGACTGGGTACGAGCTGGAGGGGCAGCCAGCAGCACCGATGAAGAGCTAGGGGAGACCAGCACCAATGGCTGACCTGGAATTGGACGATCTTGTGCCCCAGGTGGAAGAGGAGATTGATTCTTTGGAGGAGGGGAAGCTCCTCGACTACATCACCGGCAACCCAGTCAAGGACACGCCGAAAGAGCAGGTCAGACAGCGGATTGCGAGGGCGTTATTTCACGAGTACGGCATTTCAGTCGATGACATGGTGCCGGACTTCAAGATGAAGGTGGAAGGACGGAGCAAGAAGATTGACATTGCCATCTTCGAGGCAGGGCAACCCAAGAATCTCGATTACCTCGAGCGGGTTGTGATTTGCGACAAGGAACCGAAGACAGGGAGCAAAGGCGCCTACAGAATGCGCGACCACAAGCAAGCCGAAAAGGAATTTGGCCTCCTCTACGGTGCCATGGGAGAGGAAGAGGCGGCGAATTGCAACTGGGGACTATGGACTAATGGCCTCGACTTCTACTTTTTTCAGAAGGAAGTCTCCAGGTTTGATATTAAGTTTCAACCCCGGGGCGATTGGCCTCTCGCTGATGGCACCCTGGGCAGTCGGACAGTCGCATCCGATCAACAACTGCGGCGAGCCGACCGCGACATGCTGCTCACGGCGTTCAAGCGCTGCCATAACTACATCCACGGCAATGAAGGGATGCCGAAGGATGCGGCCTTTTGGCAATTCCTCTATCTGATCTTCGCGAAGCTGCACGACGAGCGGCGGCCAAAGGATCAACCCGCTCGCTTTTGGGCAGGCATGTTCGAGAAAGAGGTGAATGGCAAAAAGCAACTCGTCGATGAACAGTTTGATCTAGAGGGGCAGAAGGCGATCCGTGAGCGGGTTACCCAGCTCGTCGATGAAGTCGCCGAAAAATACAAAGACACAGTCTTCCGCGACAACCCACCGCGCCTGCAACTGTCGGATCGGGCCCTGGCCTTCATTGTGGGTGAGCTCGCCAAGTACGACCTGGGCCGCACCGCCTTGGACGCCAAAGGTGCTGCCTACCAAGAACTAGTCAAGCACAACATCCGCGGCGACCGGGGCCAGTACTTCACACCAAGGGGACCTGTGGATCTGGTCGTGGAGATCCTGGATCCACAGCCCCATGAACGAGTCATGGACATGGCCTGCGGCACAGGTGGCTTCCTGGTATCTACGTTAAAGCACGTCGATCGCCAGTTGCATGCGAAAGCTCACGTACCAAGTGGCGAAGAATCCACCGAAGAGTTTCTCTCGATTCAGGATCAGCTGATTCACTTTGCTGAGAACCAACTGTTCGGAGCCGACTTTGATCCGTTCTTGGTTCGGGCCTCCCAGATGAACATCCTGATGGCCAGTAATGGCCAGTCCAGGGTGTTCTATATGAACTCCTTGGAATTCCCGGCGGGGGATCTACAGGGTGTAGTGGAGGCAAAGGGGAAGGCAGATCTCGGAACAATGGATGTGGTGATGACCAATCCACCCTTTGGATCCGATATCCCGATTACGGATCCAAATATCCTGCGGCACTACGAGCTTGCCTACATCTGGGAGCGCACCGAGGATGGGGGATTCCGGAACACTGGACGGCTGCAGGGAAGTGTGGCACCAGAGGTGCTGTTCATCGAGCGTGCCCTGGCCTGGTTGAAGCCCGGTGGAAGGTTGGGCATCGTTCTACCTGATGGGATCCTCGGCAACCCGGGTGATGAGTACATCCGATGGTGGATTCTGAGGCACTCTTGGGTATTGGCCAGCGTTGACCTTCCCGTAGAGGTGTTTATTGTGGAAGCAAATGTCAACATCCTGACCAGTTTGCTTTTCCTGAAGAAGAAGACAGATGATGAGATCCGTGCAGAAGATCTTGGCCAGCAGGTTGACTATCCCGTCTTTATGGCCGTCGCCGAAAAGGTTGGCTTTGATCGAAGGGGCAACACACTTTATAAGCGAGGGCCTGACGGTGAGGAATTGGTCGTCGATAAGGAATACCGCGAGCGGGTGAAAGTGGCCGGCGAGTCGGTAGTTCGTGTGTTGCGACGCAAGGAAAAGACTCTTGACGACGATTTGCCACGGATCGCTGAGGCTTATCAAAAGTTTCGTGAGACCAAGTCGATGCCCGAATCATGATCACACGAATCGACGCCACCAACTACCGCTGCTTTGAGGATCTCGGGATCACATTCGGAGAGTTTGCAGTGATTGCGGGAGCCAACGGATCAGGCAAGACGACGCTCCTCGACATCCCTCTGCTCATCGGTGATCTGTTGCGTTCACGCAATGTCGCCCATGCCTTCTTGGGTCGAATACTCGGCCGTGGTGCTCGAGCGACCAGCCTGTCGGAACTCACTTTCCGTTCCGAACGCAACAGCTTCACTCTTGGCATTGAAGCCCGTTTGCCGGATGAGATTAAGCGGCAATTGGTTGATGCCGCGAGCGTTTCTATCCGGGAGGCACCCGAAAAGCACCCCACTCATATCCGCTACGAGTTGCGCCTGGAGGTGAAAGATGGACATCAGCTGATCGTGCGCAACGAATCCCTCTTCGTCTATCCAGCTTCTGAGGACTACGAAAGCGGGCGGTTGCCGATTCAAGGGGAGAACAGCGAAACAAAAGACTGGAGATTTATTCTCGAGCGAGAAGTATTGAGGGATAGTGAGACTGACGCTGCCATTTTCCGTACCGAGACAATGGGAAAGAAAGTGGACCCTCGCTACCGTCGTGCAGATGTGGATAAGGCACCTCGCGAGCTACGAGCAGAAGTCGATCCCACGATTACCGCGCTTCCGCTCCTTCAATATCAGTCAGAAGCAGACTTTCCAGCAGGGCGCTGGTTTTTCAATCTTCTACTGAGCGACGCGCTGTTCTTCGACCCGAAGTGGCCCGAACTGCGTCGTGCAGCCCCACCAGGTCTGGATCGGACGCTGATGGCTTCGGGCGAGAACCTGCCGTGGCTCGCCCTGGGGCTACGAAACTCAGACCCCGAGCGCTATGGGTGGTGGGTTTCCCATATTCAAACAGCACTACCTCAGATCGCCAACATTGAGGTGATTGAGCGAGAAGAAGACCACCATGCTTACTTTCGTGTGACCTATGAAGGTGGCTTTGCCGTCACCTCCTCAGGTCTGTCGGAAGGAACATTGCGAATTATGGCCCTGACCCTCGTGGCCTACCTGCCAAATGCGCCTGCTTTGGTTGTTATTGAGGAGCCCGAGAACAGCATCCATCCCCAAGCCATCGCAGCCATCATGGATTCGTTGCGCTCGGTCTACGAAAAACAGGTCTGGCTCTCAACCCACTCGACGGTGGTGCTTGCTGACAGCCAGCTATCCGAACTGATCATCACTCGTCTGGATCGGAGCGGAGCAGCAACAGTTCTGCGTGGTGAAAAGCATCCACGCCTCATGGATTGGAAAGGTGCCATAGACCTTGGCAGCCTGTTTGCAACAGGGGTCTTTGAATGAGGGACCGGCTCGTGTACGTTGCAGACGGCAGCATGGCTGAATCTGTTGCTGGACTGCTCAATAGGCCTGGCATTCACCATGCCATTGGTTGTGCGCAATTCAGCTTCGACAGTAGGAGCGATATCAAAATAGCGGCTGGCCAGTACGACCCTGGTGTCTATACCCGTGCAGACGAACTGATGCGGCCTTTTGCTGACGATTACCTCAATGCTGTGGTCATCGCCGATGCAGAGTGGACAGGTAGTCCTGGAGCCATATGTATTGAGCAGCAATTAAGATCACACTTGGAAAATGCAGGCTGGCCTCCTGAACGAGGCCTTGCGCTGGTTGTTTCACCGGAAGCGGATCTGTGGCTCTGGTCAAACTCTCCCCACACCGCATCTGCGCTTGGTTGGGAGTCGTGGGATACCCTGCGACCTGCGCTTGAAGACAATGGATGGCTACTGGCAGGTGATTCCAAGCCTGCCCGCCCAAAGGAGGCTGCGGCATGGGCTCTGCGCAACGGACGAGTGCGGGGCAAACCCCCCTCTCGAAGTCTTTTCCGCGAGGTTTCCGCCAAAGTTTCTGTCCAACGCTGCCAAGAGCCTGCCTTTCTGAGGTTCCTTGCACAGCTAAGGGCCTGGTTCCCATTGGAGCAGGCATGAAAGTCAAAAGCATCCCCAGCTCTTGGATTTCCCGCGATGGGCTGCGGCTGGACTGCAACCCTTACATGACGGGCGCACTTGAAGCGCGAATTCGGTTAGATGAGCTGTCTTACCCCAAGGAAAGGCTGGAACATCTTTGCGAGGGTGGTATCTCAGGGCTTGTTAATGCGGGTCGTATCACACGTCAGTGGGTCGAGGATGCAACTTATGGGGTTCCGTTCCTTACCAGCACCTCGATTCTGCAGGCAGATCTAAGTAAACTTAGATTTATATCAAAGCGGGCTGTTCGGCAGAATCCGAAGCTGCTCATTCGGAAGGGCTATACGCTGATCACCCGAGCAGGATCAATCGGTCGAATGGCCTATGCACGGCCAGATATGGATGGAATGGCCTGCACCGAAGACGTTCTAAGGGTCATCCCCAACCGAGAGAAGGTCCCCCCCGGTTACCTATACGCCTTCTTAAATAGCAGATTTGGCGTTCCATTGGTGACTTCAGGCACTTATGGTGCCATCATCCAGCACATCGAGCCTGAGCACATCGCTGGCCTACCGGTGCCTCGGTTGGGTGAGGAGGTAGAGATGAGGATACATCTTGAAATTGAGGGTGCAGCCAACGCACGTTCTCAGGCTGCAAAGCACAAAGACAATTCAAGCCAGCTGCTGCTCAAAAGTCTTGGCTTGGCGGACTACACCTCAGCGGACACACCGACGTCATTCGCTGCATTTGATGTGAATAGTTCAGAGTTGTCTCGTTTTGATGCGGCTTTCCACTCGCCCACATGCAGAATGGCATCTGCACAACTCGCAGCAGCTGCTCCGGAGTCTCGTCTCCTCTCAGACTTGGCCAGAGTTTTTACGCCAGGGATTTTCAAGCGTCGATACGTCGACATCCCGGAATATGGCTATCCATACTTTTCAGGTACAGAGCTCTTTCAGCTTGATGCGTCACCAAGGGGTTACCTAGCAAAGAAGTGGAGTGGGATCGAAGAATACCGTGTTAGCACAGGCTGGCTGCTGATCCAAGATGCAGGGCAAATAGGCGGCTTGATCGGAACCATGGTTCGAGTTCCACCCTACTTCGATGGGAGTGTTGTATCAAATCACCTGATGCGTATAGCGGTTGCAAATCCTGAGGTTGCGGCATTTCTATTTGCACTTCTTACGTCTGCCTATGGCTATCGTGCGATAGTACGCAATGCGTTCGGTTCCAGCATTCCACAGTTGGATCCTAAGCACATTGGGAAGCTCACCATTCCCTGGCCAAGCGAGTCTATGAGAGCAGAAGTGGCATCGGAAGTTCTCCTTGCCTGGAAGCTTGAGGATGAAGCCGTTGGTAGAGAGCGGGAAGGAGTTGCTCTCGTGGAGCGTGCCATTGAGAAGGCACCCTAATGGCCACCGTAATCCCCATCGGCGAGCCCGTCAATGATGCCGAAAGGGTCGCGATAGCTCATCTGCGGGATCACTTGCCGAATGGCTACCTGATCTTCCATAACTTCGAGATTCAACGCAGAGATGAGGCCTTCGAGGTGGATATTGCT
>CAIZOZ010000464.1 GCA_903934745.1 uncultured cyanobacterium | reverse complement strand
GCGCTCAAACAAGCGGCGATCATCGCCTCGGCCCTTCATCATCAGCGCAAAGCTGGTCAGCTGGACCGCCCGCTCGTCAATGTCGAGGCCAAACAGATTCTTCTCCAGGATCAGCTGTGGAATCTCCCGTTGTTGATAGCCACGCTCCAGATAGATCGCCTTGAACAACTCGTAGGCTTCCACTAAAATGTGGCCCGATCCGCAGGCCGGATCGATCAGGGTGAGTTCTTCAGGGTTGAGCGCCTCCGGCGTGATCGCCGCCAACTGCGCTTTCACTTCATCGGTCTGCTCAGCGGGCTCGATGTAATACTCCATCTGGCCTTTGAGCGCTGAAGTCGGATAGGTAGCCAGCCACTGCGCCCCCAAGGAGTTCTGCACCATGTATTTCACGATCCAGTTGGGCGTGAACAGCTGGGTGGCGGCCGGGATGTCCTCCGATTTCACCACCTTGCCGATCACCTGATCCTTCTTTTCGGAGATATAAAACTGATACAGCCAGCCGATGATTTCCACGTCTTCGCAATCGCTGTCGCCAATCTGGCTGCGAAAGCCGCCGGCAATCGAGCCATCACTAAGCAGGTCATCCGGTAGCAACAACTCGCTGGCATCATCCAGTCCCTCAAACAGATTCGGCAGCAGCTGGTGATAGGAGCGGCACACCGCCAGGATCAGCTCGCGATACACCTCCCCCTGGGGATCGGCGCCGGCCGTGGCCGTGGGGAGCCGGCCATCGAGCAGGCCCTGCAGGCGCGCTTCATCCGTGTGGGGCTGCAGTTCAGCGGGCAGGCTGCCGCTGCGTAGCAGTTTCAGCAATTCGGGCTGGGTTTCTGACTCCGTCTGCGGTGTCAACACCCTGGCGCCGAACGGATGCCAGCCCCGCGCATCGAGATAGCGCAGCGCCGCCAGGCGATTGAACCAGCTGTAGGCCACCCGCTCCAGCAGCTCCTGGCGATTTGCAGCCTCCTGCTGCCGCAGCTCTGCGATCGGGCCGGCGGCGGTGGTCAGCGTGTCGGCGCTGATCTGGTGCAGCAGCCGATCCAGCTTGCGGCCCACCGCCTCGATCAGCTGCCGCCGCATCGCCGGGGCGAAGGTTTTGAGGGCGGCGGTGTTGACGGGCATGGAGGGGGGATGGGGGGTGCAGGACAAGGCATGGGCCAGCAGGGGCTGGCGCTCGGCCTCTGCTGCTGCGCTGCTCCAGCTCTTGAGATTAGGTGCCGCCCCATCAGCAGCGATGCCGCTGCCCGCCACCACGATCTCGCCGCCCTGATCGCCGTCATCGCCTAGGCTTCAGCAACTGAAAACGAGAGATACAGAGTTGCGCAAAGAGCGGTAATTAGCATTCACCCTTTATATCACCACTACTGCCAAGCATTTTATCCTAAATGAGCCCAATCCCCGCCCTGCCGCTTTGGTTTATTTGGGCTTTTTTATCTGCGCTTTTTGCAACTGTATCGGCGGTCTTTGGCAAGATTGGGCTCGAGAGTGTCGATGCGGATTTGGCCACTCTGATCCGCACCATTGTCATCGCTATTTTTCTGCCACTGCTCATTCTAGTAACTGGAAAATTAAGCAGCCCGTTTGCATTATCCCAGCAAACTTGGCTATTTATTGTGCTTTCAGGCCTGGGTAGTGGCTTATCATCGTTCTGCTTTTTTAGAGCCCTGAAGCAAGGAGATGCTTCATTAGTCGTGCCCGTTGATCGACTAAGTCTATTAATGGTGGCTTTAGTCGGCTTTGCTTTTCTCGGCGAGCGCCCTTCGTTGATGGGCTGGGCAGGCTTGCTGTTTGTGGCTGGGGGCGGAATCCTTTTATCGCTTGCGTAGTTGCCAAGCCGGTCTGCGGCATTCGGCATGGCAGCAGCAGATCCAGCTTGCGGGCTCGGCGTTGTTGATGGACATGGATGGGGGATGGGGGGAAGGCTTTTGGGGGGCAGAGCGTGGAGACCCTGAAGGTCTACGGGCCAGACAGGCGCCTGGCGTGCCTGCCACCACTGG
>CAIZOZ010000463.1 GCA_903934745.1 uncultured cyanobacterium | reverse complement strand
GGCACCGGCTGCGAACAGGAAACTGTTGGCGCTGGTGCCCCGTTCCAGGCCGTACTCCACCTCGAAGCGCAGCCGCCGCGGACTCAGCCCGCGCAGGCAGAGCAGGCCGGGATCGATCGGCAGCTGGATGACGCGGCGGTCTTGTCCGGACGGGGCCATCAGCCTGGAATCTGCGGAAAGGTGACTTTAAGAAGGTCCAGTTCAGATCCTGGGCCGGCAGGACATGGTGCGCGCGCCTCCCATAGGCTCGCGACAAGACATGCCAAGCATCTCGGAATGTTCACCATTGAAGAAGTCGCTTTCTTTGTGATTCGCAACCCGGCACTGACACCCGGCTATTCGGAGCACCATGCCGACCCCTTCGAGTCCCCCTACGGCTTTGAGGCCTCCGGATCGTGGACTTGGAGGAGTGCCCTGGACACGTTTGGATCCGCCCTGCTGAGCGAACGGATCAAGGTGGCCGTTGAAGCGCCCCTCAGCGGTTCCCAAGCCAACAACGGCCAGGACATCTGGCGCGGCGCCCGGCTGGCGGCCGAGCAGATCAACCAGGCTGGCGGTGTCGATGGGAAGTTGATCCAGCTGGTGGCGGCCGATGACCAGGCCGATCCGGCGCGGGCTCTGCCGGTGGCGAAACGGGCCGTCGCCCGCGGCGCCGTGGCGGTGGTCGGCCCCTACAACTCCTCGGTGGGGGTTCGCAACCTGCCGTTCTACGCAGCGCGGCGGGTGGTTCCTCTGCACCTCACCTCCAGCAACGAGACCGATGGCCTCGGGGTGACGATCCAGCCCAAGAACAGTCAGATCTCGCCGCCGGAGGTCGACTACATCGAGTCCTTCCAGCCCCAGCGAGTGGCGATGCTGGTCGATCCGTCCGCCTACACCAGCGGCATGGCGGACCGCAATCAGCGGGCCCTCGAGGCTGGCGGCGTCGAGGTGCTGAGGCTTGAGGTTCGCGAGGGGCTCAGCGATTACAGCGATGTCGTGAGCCAAGCGCTCGAGACCAAGCCGGACGTGCTGTATGTGAGCACCTACTACCCCGAGGGAGCGAGCATCGCCAGGGATCTGGAGGCCCTGCAGACCAGCTTGCCGGTGTTGTTCGGCCTGGCCAATGTCGATGCCGCCTTTGTGGCGGAGGCGGGTCTGGAGGCCAGTCAAATCGGTGTCTTCTGCGGTGTGCCCGATCCCAGCCAGCTGCCCACGGCCAGTGACTACGTCGAGGATTACATCACTCGCTACAACCAGCAGCCCGGCGTCTGGGGCACCTTCGCCTACGACTCCCTCAAGCTCTGGGCCCAGGACGGAGAGCGGCTCAACACGGTGGCCTACGGCCCGGTGCTGCAGGCGCTGCGCCAGACCCGGGGCTACGAGGGCCAGACCGGAACGATCAGCATCGACCCGATCACCGGTAACCGCCTGGTGCTCCCCCTCTACATCCTGGAGGTCAACGACGCGGGCGTGTTCGAGATTGATCAGGGTGTTGCTCAGTAGTGGTTGCCCACCTTGCGATGGTGCACGGCGGTGCTGGCCTGGGTGTCGGCCACATTGCCCTGTTCCACCACCGCGTAGATGATCCAGTGGTCCGGGCCCTCCAGCCGCTGGGCGACGCGGCAGCCCAGGTAGGCCAGGGCATCGCCCAGCACCGGGCCACCGGCGGCCACACCTTCCAGCACCTGGATGCCGGCGAAACGGTCGGCGCCAGGCGGGAAGCGGCGCAGGAAGTGCCGCAGCAACTGCTGGTGGTTGTCCTCCCGCAGCACGTTGAGCACGAAGCGGTCGCCCACCTGCAACAGCGCCTCGATCGCCCGGTCCTTGGCGACGGCCACGGTGAGGCCCGGCGGCTCGAAGCTGGCCTGGCTCACCCAGCTGGCCACCATGGCGCTGCTGCGTTCGGTGTCGCCGTCGCTCTGGCGGGCGGTGACCACATAGAGCCCGCCCGAGAGACGGCCCAGGGCCTTGTCGAGGTCCCCGTCGAGGGACTTCATCGCGGCGATCGTCTTTGCCCGCGTGAGCAGCTGGCCCAGGTCGGTGCCGGCCTCTTCGCAGAGCTGGTAATCGGCCGCCCCCGGCACCTGGCGGATGCGCAGCGGCTCAAAGGCGCTCTTCTGGCCGAGGCTGCGTAGCTGGCTGGCCACGGTGTCAATCGCCTCGTCGTTGCCACCGAAGGCGTCGTAGCAGCCCACCCACTGCTTGGGCTGCAGGGCTGCCAGCAGGGTGCCGATGGCGCTCTGGAGCTCGCTATCGGGCTGGGCGGGCCAGGTGGGCACCACCACGGCGGCCGCCTCGCCGATCAGGGCGGCCAGCTCCTGGGCATCGGTGGCGCGCAGATCCACCAGCTGCACCTGGGCATCGGC
>CAIZOZ010000462.1 GCA_903934745.1 uncultured cyanobacterium | reverse complement strand
GCCTTGGCCAGCACCTGGGCCCGTTCAACAAAATCATCCTCGTGCTGTAGGGCCGACAGCTGCTTCAGCAGCGGCACGATGCGATCAAAGGATTCCTTCACCTGCAGGTCGTAAGCGCGCAGGGCCGCGTTGGTGGCGCGATCCGTGAGCGGGTGACCCGCATCGCTGCGGCCGGCGCCGGTCCGGGCCTTGCTGTCGAAGCCGCCAGCCGCTGGCCGCTGCCGCACCCCCGTGGGCCTGGTCTGCGGCTGTTCGCTGAGCTTGAGGCTGCGATGACGACGGGCTGCCGTGCCCTTGGCGATGGGCACGGTGCTCTCCGGGCTGGAGCCGGCCGCGGCGGAGTCGGACTCCAGCTCGGGGTTCGGCTGTCCCGGGCGACGGCGCGGGGCCGTGCCCGAGAGGGGGCGTTCGCGTGGTTCAGGGCGTCGGGGCATCGCTGGGTCAGCCTCGGGCGCCGCCAGACACCGTGATCAGCGAACCGGCCTGGGTGTTGCCACTGCCTCCGGTCACGCGGCTGACCGGTGCAGGCACGGCTTCGTTGCGCTTCGCTTCGATACCGGGCATGGCGGCCAGGGCACCATGGCGGCTGGGATTACGGCGCCGGGCCGAAACCCCCTCGGTACCGGTGACCCGTTCGCCCCGATCCCAGTCATCGCCGGTGATCTTCAGACCGGCGGAGATGCCTTCGCCGGTCACCCTGGAGACGGGACGGGCGTCCTCATCAACACTCACCACTGCCGCCGCGACCGGCATGATCGGCGCACGCGGCCCACGGCTGGGCTGGCGATTGGTGCGATCAAATCGAAAGTGCTCGGTGCCGGTGATCTTGTCGTCGGCCATCGCAAACGGGCCCGTGACCCGACTGCTCTGCTCGTAGTTGGATCCGGTCACACCACCGGTGCGCTCGCGGGTGCTGTGGGCCACCCCAGCTGGGGACTGCACACTGAACTGTTCCCAGGGCTGGCCGCCCAGGGGGCGGGGAAAGTCGGCATCGGTCGGCAGGGCAGCGCCGCAGGCCTCGGCCAGCTGGTCAGGGCCCACATAAGGGGTACCGCTCACGTCGGCACAGACACCGCGCTCGGCACCGGTCATCACGCCACCAATGCCGGGCTGAATGCCGCTCATCACCGTGCCCATGCGCCTGGGAGTGCGTTGACGCACCGCAGCCGCCTGGTCACTGCTGCACCAGTTGCTGGCTTCTTCAAACCCGACATAGGGCGTGCCGGTGACGATCTTGCAGGTGCCGGGTTCATCACCGGTGACCTTCTCAGAACGGCCGGTGCGGGTCCCGCTCACCACCTGCTGGCGGTTGGTGACACTGAAGCCCACCTTGGCCGCTTCCGGTGCCGGGCGGCCATCGCAGAAGCGGTCGTACTGCTGGCTGCCGATGTACTCATCGCCGGTGATGATCTTGCAGGAGCCGGGTTCATCGCCGGTCACCTGGTCACTGCGACCCACGTGGGTACCGGTGATGCCGGTGCCACGCAGGGTCTGGAGGCTGGCCACCTTGGCGGGCGCCGGGCGGGCCTCCGGGTTGGGGTTGTTGACGTACTGATTGCCGGTGAGCTGGCGACCGGAACCGGGTTCGTCGCCGGTGACCTTCTCGGAGCGGCCGATCACCATGCCGGAGACGGTGTGACCCGCCTGGGTCTGGGCATGGCCCACCTTGCGGGGGGAGGGGCTGCCAGTACCTGTCGTGCTGCTTCTGGCTGCACGGCGGCTGGCGGCGCTGCTCTTGGCGGAACTGCTGCTGGCAGCACTGCTGCTGGCGGCGATGCTGCTGGCGGCAGTGCCGCAGAAGATGTTGGACTGGTTCGCCGACACATATTCGGTGCCGGTGATGTTTTTGCAGGTGCCGGGTTCATCGCCGGTGACCTTCTCGGAACGGCCCACCTCATTGCCGGTGACGCGGTTGCCATGGCTGGTGGCGCTGACCCGCACCTTGTCCGGCTGACGGCTGCCACCCTGGCCCTGGCAGAAAGTCTGGAACACTTCGGCGCCCAGATATTCGGTGCCGGTGATCGTGCGGCAGGTGGCCGCCTCGTTGCCGGTGGTCTTGGTGGAGCGGTTGGCCTGGGTGCCGGTCACGATCTGACCGGCCAGAGTTTCGCTGACACCCACCTTGAGGCTGGCTTCGGCGACGGCGGACTGCTTCGAACCATGGCGATTCGGGCCGCTGGGGCGGGTACCGCCACTGCGGGAGCTACCGGCGGAGCCCACCTTGCACTTCAGTTCACGCACCTTCTGAGCCAGTTCCCGACTGCTCATGTCGGGGTTGCCCTGGCGGGCGATGGTGGCGGCGGCACTGTTGGTGGAGGTGTTGGCCGACTTACCGCGCTTCGAGAGGGCCTCGCGGCGGGCGAGCACCAGGGCCCGGCTGGGGTTGTGCTGGGCGGCGCGTTTCGGGGTGGATGAACGCCCACCATTGCGATTGGCCAGGGAGGCGCTCAGATCCGGTCCGCGCGACAAGGTGGGGAGTGGGCCAGCCGCATGGGTCTGCTGACACTTGCACTTGGGCTCCTTGACGGCAGCGGGAGCGGCGGCGGCAGCCACGGCTATGGCTTTCTTCTCGTCGTTGCGGGTGCGGTCCTGGGAGGTGTCAGCGCGCTTGCCACGGCGTGACAAGGCTTCGCGGCGGGCCAGCACCAGCTCACGGCTGGGATTGGCGATCGGCCGGGGGGTGGAACGGCGAGCCTCGGAGCTGGGCGTGGCACTCAGACGGGAGGAATCGCCGATCGCCCCGGGCCGCGACGCTCGCCTCGCGCTGGTTGGGGCCGGTTCACGGCTCACAGGCGGACTGCTGGCGGCCTCCACGGACAGCGAGGCATTGGTGCGGGTGGGGCGCGCATCAGCGGCACCGCGCACCCGGTTGGGGCCGGAGGAATAGCGGCCAGCTGATTTCTTGCCGCCACTGGTGAGGGCCTTGCGGCGCTCCAGAGCTGCTTCACGACTCGAGGGGCTGGCCATATCCGTCCGATGAATGAAAGTGACGAATGCAGGGGTGAATGCGCTGAATCAGCCGCGGCTCTCAGGCCGGGTTGATCAGCGCAACCCTTGCGCCATCGCACTGGACGCGGAGGTCCACTGCCATGGAAAAGAAGGAAGAAGAACCCGGGATGAAGCGGGTTCTTCCAACAGTCAGGTGGCTGAAATCAGCGACCTTCGAACACAACGAAACAGGAGCCCTGGCTCTGGGTGTAGGCGTCATAGCCGACCAGACGCACGTGATGGTCGGGGTAGGCGCGGTGGCAGCCTTCGAGCTCGCTCACGATCACACCCAGGTCCTTCTCACCGAAGAACGGCAGCTTCCAGTACGACCAGTAGGTCGACATGGAGCGGCTGGGGTGAACATGCTCGACCAGGGGGCTCCAGCCCTGGGCAATGATGTAGGCGATTTGATCGTAGATCTCGTCCTGGGTGAACGGCGGCAGGAAGCCGAACGTCTCCAGGGTGGCGACTGTTTGATAGTCACCCACGGTGCTCTTGAAGGGCATGGGGATCCTTGTGGTGGAGGTGGTGGTGCTGCTGGGTTGTCAAAGCCTCGGATCGGGGGAACGGAGCCTGGCCTTCTGAAGGAAGGAGCCGTTCCCAGCCGATCAGGAGCCGACGATCACTGGACGTCGAGTTTGTCGACGGTGTCGAACTCGAACTTGATTTCCTTCCAGGTTTCGAGAGCGATGGCCAGCTCGGGGCTGTGCTTCGCAGCTTCGAGGAGGATGTCGCGGCCTTCCTTCTCGATCTCGCGACCGGCATTGCGTGCCTTGACGCAAGCTTCGAGGGCGACGCGGTTGGCGGCAGCACCAGCTGCCGAACCCCAGGGGTGACCGTGGGTACCACCACCGAACTGAAGCACGGAGTCGTCGCCGAAAATGGCCACCAGGGCGGGCATGTGCCACACGTGGATACCGCCGGAGGCGACGGCGAACACGCCGGGCATGGAGCCCCAATCCTGATCGAAGAAGTTACCGCGGCTGCGATCTTCGGGAACGAAGGATTCGCGCAGTTGGTCGATGTAGCCCAGGGTGGTCTGACGATCACCTTCAAGCTTGCCGACCACGGTGCCGGTGTGCAGCTGGTCACCACCGGAGAGGCGCAGGCACTTGGCCAGCACCCGGAAGTGGATGCCGTGCTTGGGATGGCGGTCGATCACCGCGTGCATGGCGCGGTGAATGTGGAGCAGCATGCCGTTCTTGCGGCACCACTTCGACAGACCGGTGTTGGCGGTGAAGCCACCGGTGATGTAGTCGTGCATGATGATCGGCTGCTTGAGTTCCTTGGCGAACTCAGCCCGCTCATACATCTCTTCAGGAGTGTTGGCAGTGCAGTTGAGGTAGTGCCCCTTCTTCTCGCCGGTTTCTTCCTGGGCGAGTGCCACGGCTTCGGCAACGAACTCGAAACGGTTCTGCCAGCGCTGGAACGGCTGGGAGTTGATGTTCTCGTCGTCCTTGGTGAAGTCCAGACCACCGCGCAGGCACTCATAGACCACCCGGCCGTAGTTCTTGCCGCTCAGGCCTAGCTTCGGCTTGATCGTGCAACCCAGCAGCGGACGGCCGTACTTGTTCATCCGGTCGCGCTCGACGCAGATGCCGTTCGGTGGGCCGGGGCAGGTCTTGATGAAGGCCATCGGGAAGCGGATGTCTTCCAGGCGCAGATGGCGCAGGGCCTTGAAGCCGAACACGTTGCCAACCAAAGAGGTCAGCACGTTGGTGATCGAGCCTTCTTCGAACAGGTCGAGGGGATAGGCGATGAAGGCATAGAAGGCCTCCTTGTCACCAGGCACGTCCTCGATGCGGTAGCAACGGCCTTTGTAGAAGTCGAGATCGGTGAGGAGCTCGGACCACACGGTGGACCAGGTGCCGGTTGAGGATTCAGCGGCCACAGCAGCGGCAACTTCTTCCTTGGGAACACCTTCCTGGCCGGTGCACTTAAAGCACGCCAGCAGGTCGGTGTCGAGGGGGACGTAATCAGGAGTCCAATAAGTGTCGCGGTACTCCTTGACCCCGGCGTCGTACTTCTTGCTCATGGGGAATCGGTGATTGGGTCGGTGGGGAAGTCAGAGGGTTGGGCGCGTCGGGCGCGAACCGCTCAGTCCTTCGACCCGAGGCCGAAGCTGCTGGTCAGAGCGGGCTCGACTTCGCGGTGAGGGCGGGCAATGATGTGAGCAGCGACCAGGCCGTCACCAACGCGCTCACAGGCATCGGCACCGGCGCGGACGGCGGCGTTGACGGCACCGGTTTCGCCGCGCACGAGGACGGTCACGTAACCGCCGCCGACGAACTCACGACCGATCAGGCGCACTTCAGCTGCCTTCGTCATGGCATCGGCGGCTTCGATCGCGGGGACGAGGCCGCGGGTCTCAATCATGCCGAGGGCGATGCCCATGGTTTCGTTTGCCATTACCTGCTCCTGGAGGAGGGGGGTGGAATGTTCGCTCGCAACCCTGATTGGCCGCCTGACCCCTCGTCAAGCCATTTCGACGCCAAGCACCATCAAGGTTTTCAAGTTCATCGATAAGTTCAGCTGATCGATTGAAAACAAAACGTAAGAAATGCTTGGTCGGCGACTGCGCACATTGCTGCCACTGCAGGCGTTTTGCGCTTACGGACAAAATTCTGATGTCAGACGGATTCCTGGGCTGGCTCAGAGCGGTTCGGCCTCGGAGACGAAGCCCACGCCTCCATACACGTCGAACAGGGGCCTGAGCCCAGCCCGGACAGCCGGCACCAGATGGGGTTCGCAAAACACGATCACATGGGCATTCGCCCCCAGGCCGCTGAAGTCCATGGCCTCGGAAATCTCTCCCGCCAGCCCCATGCCGGTGACGTGGCGGATCACCGAGTAGCCCGGCACGCCGGCCTTGCTGATCGCCTTGCAGACCTTGTTAACTTCTCGCTCGCTCAGGAACAGGTCGATCCTTTTCATGGAGGCAGGGACAGCAAGGATGGGGATGGACATAGATGTCCGATGGTGTAATCCGGGCGATGGCCTCCGACAGCCCTCAGCCCGGATCAGCTGAGCGGAACAAAGCGCTGGATCAGGGCCATGTACAGCGGGATGCCCACCACAACATTGAACGGAAACGTCACCCCGAGCGCCGAGGAGATGTAGAGGCTGGGGTTCGCCTGGGGCACGGTCATGCGCATCGCCGCCGGCACGGCGATGTAGGAGGCGCTGGCGCAGAGCACCATGAACAGCAGGCTGTCCCCCTGGCTGAGGCCCAGCAGCCGGGAAATCCCCAGGCCGACCCCGGCGTGCAGCAGTGGCGCCAACACGGCAAAACCGATCAGGAACGGGCCGGCCCGGCGCAGATCCCGCAACCGCTGGGCCGCCACGATGCCCATGTCGAGCAGGAAGAAGCAGAGCGCTCCGTAGAACAATTTCTCGGTGAACGGATCCATCTTTTCCAGACCCGCCGGCGAAAAGCTGGTGACCAGGTAGCCGATCACCAGACTGCCGATCAGCAGAAACACCGAGCCGTTCAGGAAGGCTTCCTGCAGCACCTCCCGCCAGCGCAGGCCGCCGGCCTTGGCACCCTTGAGCGAATCACCGCTCTGGCCAGCGAGCTTGGCCAATAGCACGCCGACGACGATCGCCGGCGACTCCATCAGGGCCAGAGCCGCCACCATGAAGCCATTGAAATCCAGATGCAGCACGTTCAGAAAGCTCTGAGCCGTGATGAAGGTCACGGCACTGATCGAGCCGTAGGAGGCAGCGATCGCCGCTGCGTTGTAGCCATCCATGCGGGTCCGCAGGATCAGGAAGCTGCTGATCGGCACCAGCAGCGACATCAGCACAGCGGCACCGATCGTCAGCAGCACCTGGCTGCCCAGGCCGCTATGGGCCAGCTCCAGGCCCCCCTTGAAGCCGATCGCCAGCAGCAGATAAAGCGAAAACAGCTTGGGCAGCGGCGAGGGGATCTCGAGATCCGAGCCGACCAGCACGGCGAGCACGCCGAGGAAAAAGAACAGAACCGGAGCTGAAACAAGGTTCTGGAGGATCAGGCTGGACTGCATCCCATTCCGGGGCCAGGTTTGCCGCAACTTAAGGGCGACTGGCCCCAGCCAGCGTCCGGAGCTGCGCAAACGTGATCGGCGCTGCGGTTCGGGCTCAGCCGAGCTGCTTACCGTTGCCGCGAGGCCGGTTCCCTGGTGTCTTTCCGGGGGTGAACGATTCACCCCATCCGGCCTCATCGCTGCAAAGTAGATCGCCGCTGCCGCCTGGAGCCTCCACCCAGGATTGGACAGCCCTCGCCCTCGCTCTGGCAGCCGAAACAGGCCTGACTCCTTGATCGGTGGGGATGGCAGATCAATCCGGATGACTGATTGTTTCGCCACCACACATCAACCATTCCCTTAGCTGGAAGTCGCCGTTGTAGTGGCTGATCTCGATAACAAGTTGGCCTGGCGATCGACGCAAGCTTGAGCTGGCCGCAGCTCCGCTCTCAGCAGCGTGCTCCCCCCCCCCCAACCAGGGCAGATCAGCAGCTGCAGGCTGAATCTGGCTGTCCTGATATCAACTGAACCCTGGGCTACACAACCGGACGATCGCGACAGGCATCGTGCCGCTCCCCCGCGGCCCCTGCGCCTGGGCCCCTGCGGTGCGACACAATGCTGGCCAGTGAGTTCGCCAGGTCTTGCCAGGCCTTCGATCACTGCCGCTTGTCCGCCGCGCTACTGGCTCCTTGCCCAGCTCCTGCCTGCCCGTGCTCGTCATCGCCAGTGGCAACCCCCACAAGGTGGCGGAGATCGGCGCGATGCTGGCAGCGGTGGAACTGGAGGTCCGCGCCCAGCCCCGCGGCCTCGAGATCGAGGAAACCGGCGACACCTATGCCGCTAATGCACGCCTCAAGGCCGAAACCGTGGCCGCGCTCACCGGGCAATGGGCCCTAGCCGACGACTCGGGCCTGGAGGTGGATGCCCTCGGCGGCAGGCCCGGCATTTTCTCGGCCCGCTATGGGCCCACCGACCATGAACGCATCCACCGCCTGCTCCACGAGCTGGGTGATTCGCTCTATCGCGGTGGCCAGTTCGTCACGGCCATGGCCCTGGCCGATCCCAGCGGCACCACGGTGCTCGAGGCCCAGGGCCTCTGCCGCGGCCTGATTCTGCGCGAACCCCGCGGCCATGGCCCCGGCTACGACCCGATCTTTTACCTGAGGGAAGCCGGCGCCAGCTACGCCGACATGGGGGACTACCAGCGCAGTCGGCTGGGCAGTCGCGGCAAGGCGGCCGCGGCGCTGGCCCCGGGACTGCGTCGCCGGCTCGGCCTGGACTGAGGCCCACGAGCGGAGCGGCTCAGCCGTTGATGTGGGCCACGGCCCGCATGGCCGCCGAGGCCGCCTCCTCCACATCCCCCTCCTTGCCAGCCAGGGTGAGGCGGCCGAAGGCGCCCACGGCCTTCACGTCAACCACCGTGATGTTGGAAGACTTCTCCGCCTCATTGGCGGCCATCAGCACATAGCCGGCCGGCTCGGTTTCGAGGATGAACATGCTCATGCCCGCCTGGATCATCGAACCGCGGCGGTTGAGGCGATTGATCAGCACGGCGTGATCGGGGGTGATGGCGCGGATGATTTCCGTCCAGGTCACCTCGCAGCGGCTGCGGCGATCGATGCTGCTGCCGATTGCCTCCAGCACCACTTCACCGGAGTGGAGCACATTGCTCTGGTCGCGGTGATACATGGCGATCGAGCCGAAGGCTCGCTCCACCACCATCTGGCCGAGGCGCACAGTGCTGGCCTTAAGCGCGATGTCCGTGACCCGGTGCACAGCCATGCCCGGCGACACCTCGAGCCAGAGGCAGGCATCGCCGGGGATCGGCAGGAAGCCCTGGGACACCGTGCCCATATAGGCCGCCAGCTGGGGCTGGAGCGAATCAAGAAACACATAGGTGCGCAGCTCGATCGACTGCACATGGCTCGACTGGCGGGCGATGCGCCGGCCTTCGCTGTCGGTGGTGATCACACAGCTGGCGCCGTCGCGATCGCCGATCCCGGCACTGCCGGTGATCTCAGTGCCGCCGCCCCGCGAAGAGCCACGGCGCCGGCTGATGGCACGGTCGTCGCTGGAGAGGGAGCGGGAAAACCTGGAATCCATCACGGCGCCGTCGCGCCACCTCGCAGAGTGGGCACAACGCCCGAGCCCAGAACAGGGCCGACGGCGCCATGAAGTTGGGCGGATCTTAGCTGGGAGACGATCCCGAACCCCTGACAAGACCGTTGCTGGCCTGGCCCTGGACCCCGATCCCACCACCAGCCTTCACCAGCAAGCGCAACAAGCTTGCCCACACCAAGCTGCTGTCCGCTCAGAAGGTGCTGTCCTGCCAGCAGCTGGCCTCGCCTGCAGCCCCCACCGACCGGTCGGCCTGAACACAGGTCTGGATCGTCCAACGTTGATGCGCCGCCAGCAAGGCAACGCCAGCTGACGGAGCCAGACCCACCTGGCCCAGAAGCAACGAAGCCCGGCGGCACCGCACCCATCGGGCCCATCGACCCGAGGGACATCCCCCGGAAGGCCTCTGCGCTGATCTCCCCGGGCTGGCAGCGTCGCCCTTGGCACCGAGCTGATGAGGCCGCCAGGGCCCTTGCGGCGCCTGGCGCAGCCGGTACCGTCCGGCCAACTTCACCGCGATCGCCCGCCATGGCCAGCCGACGTTCTGCCACTGCCTCCCGGCCGGCCACTGCCTCCCGGCCGGCCGACCCCCTAGGGGCCAACCCCCTGGGGGCCAACCCCGTAGGAGCCAACCGGATGGGGGCAACGGCCACCGAAGCGATTCCCACCGCTGACAGCCGCGCCGCACTGCCCGAGTGGCTGGCCCAGGCGGCAGCAGAGGGGATCAAGCCGGAACAGGCTCTGGCCTTCATCGGTCTGGGACTGATGCACAGGCTGGCCGCCAGCGGCCAGGAGCGGCCCTGGACCTGGAATGAGGCCGAAGACGGTGGTCAGGCCGATCTGGCGGCGCTGCGACAGCGGCTCGAACTCACCCAGCTGGCCCTGCAGACCGGCGCGCCCCTGAGCACCGCCGAGGTGGGCCAGTTGCTCGGTACCCGACCTGGTGCCGCCGTGCTCGAGCGCGGCGGCCTGGTGGCCCGCCGTGTCAGCCGCAATGTCTGGAAGCTCAGTCGCGCTGCGGAATCCGCTGAGCGCCCCACCGCCGGCTTCAGCGAAGGCTTCCGCCGCCGCCTCTGAAACTCAGTCTCTGAAACTCAGCCGCTGAAACCCAGCCGCTGAGGCCCTCCCCAGCGATCCCCAGCGGTGCCGAAAGGGTGACCACACGTCCGCAATCCCCAACAGATGTAACGCAGTCCTTCAGCTCCAGCTCCAGCCTCGCTAGTCCTTAGGCGAACTGTTCGGGAGTGCCCCTTCCATGGGCGTGTCCGTCGCTGATGCGGCTTCGGCTTCCCCTGAGCTGCTCAAACAGAGTGGCCAGCGCGAAGTCTTCTGTGGACTCACTTCAATTGTCTGGCTGCATCGGCGCATGCCCGATGCCTTCTTTCTGGTGGTGGGTTCGCGCACCTGTGCCCACCTGGTGCAATCGGCCGCCGGGGTGATGATTTTCGCCGAACCCCGTTTCGGTACGGCGATTCTGGGCGAACGGGATCTGGCGGGTCTGGCCGATGCCAATGAGGAGCTCGATCGCCTGGTGCGCGATCTGCTCGAACGGCGCCCCGAGATCCGCACCCTGTTTCTGGTGGGCTCCTGCCCCAGTGAGGTGATCAAGCTCGATCTCTCGCGGGCGGCCGAACGGCTCACCAGCCAGTTCAACGGCCGAGTGCGGGTGCTGAACTACTCGGGCAGCGGCATCGAAACCACCTTCACCCAGGGAGAAGACAACGCTCTGCTGTCCTTGCTGCCGCTGATGCCCAGCAGCAACGAGAACCAGTTGCTGATCGTCGGCACCCTGGCCGATGCGGTGGAGGATCGCTTCGTCTCCCTGTTCGCCAAAATGGGCATCGAGGCGGTGCGCAGCCTGCCGCCACGGCGTTCCACCGAACTGCCGCCCGTAGGCAAGGGCACCAAGGTGCTGCTGGCCCAGCCGTTTCTCAGTGGCACCTCGCGGGCGTTGGTCTCGCGCGGCGCCGAACTGATCAACGCTCCCTATCCCTTCGGTGTCGAGGGCAGCCGCGACTGGATGGCAGCGGCGGCAGCGGCCTTCGGTGTCGATCCGGCTCGGGTGGCCCAGGTGCTTGATCCGCTGGTGGAGCGGGGCCGCCGGGCCCTGGCGCCCCATCGCCAGGTGCTGGAAGGTAAACGGCTGTTCCTGATGCCCGATTCCCAGATGGAGATCCCCCTGGCCCGCTTCCTCTCGCGCGAGTGCGGCATGGAGCTGGTGGAGGTGGGTACCCCCTACCTGGATCGTCAGCTGATGGCCCAGGAGCTGGCCCTGCTGCCCAGCGGCACCCAGGTGAGCGAAGGACAGGACGTCGAGCGCCAACTGGAACGGGTGCGGGCGGCCCGCCCCGATCTGGTGGTCTGCGGCCTGGGGCTGGCCAATCCGCTCGAAGCCGAAGGCATCGCCACCAAATGGTCGATTGAGCTGGTGTTCAGCCCCATCCACGGCTGCGACCAGGCCGGCGATCTGGCCGAACTGTTCGCCCGTCCCCTGCGCCGCCGCCAACTGCTGGCCTTCTCCTGAAGCGGCCGGCTGCCGCGCCGAGCCTTTCGAGCTTTTCCCCCCTCTGCCGTTTCCACGCTCCACCCCATGGAACTCTCCCTCTGGACCTACGAAGGCCCGCCCCACGTGGGTGCGATGCGCATCGCCGCCTCGATGGAGGGGGTGCACTACGTGCTCCATGCCCCCCAGGGCGACACCTACGCCGACCTGCTGTTCACGATGATCGAGCGGCGTGATCGCCGCCCGCCGGTCACTTACACCACCTTCCAGGCCCGCGATCTCGGCGGTGACACGGCCGAACTGGTCCAGCGCACGATCGCCGACGCGGTGCAGCGCTTCCAGCCCGAGGCGCTGCTGGTGGGTGAGAGCTGCACCGCCGAACTGATCCAGGACCAACCCGGCGCCCTGGCCGCGGGCATGGATCTGGGCGGCATCCCGATGGTGAGCCTGGATCTGCCGGCTTACTCGAAAAAAGAGAACTGGGGGGCCGCCGAAACCTTCTACCAACTGGTGCGCACGCTGCTGAAGGCGCAGGTGCCGCCACCGGGTACGCCGAAACCATCACCCCAGCGCTGGCAGCAGGAAGGCCGGCGACCACGGGTGAATCTGCTGGGGCCCACCTTGCTGGGTTTCCGCTGTCGCGACGATGTCAAAGAAATCACGGGCCTGCTGCAGGAGCACGGCATCGAGGTGGCCGTGGTGGCGCCCCTGGGCGCCCGCCCCGCCGATCTGGTGCGGCTCCCCGAGGCCGATGCCAACGTCTGCCTCTATCCGGAGGTGGCCGATTCGGTCTGCTCCTGGTTGGAGCGCAGCTTCGGGCTGCCGGTGGTGCGCACCGTGCCGATCGGCATCAGCGCCACCGAGGCCTTCCTGAAGGAGATCACCACGCTGCTGGGGCTCACGGGTGCCGATGGCGCCGTCAGCAACGGCGGGGCCGCTCCAGGCCTGCCGGCAACGGCCGCTTCAGCCTCGAGGCTTCCCTGGTATTCCCGCTCGGTCGACTCGACCTATCTCACCGGCAAGCGGGTGTTCATCTTCGGCGATGCCACCCATGCGGTGGCCGCCGCCCGCATCGCCAGCAAGGAGCTGGGCTTTGAGGTGGTGGGCCTGGGCAGCTACAGCCGCGAGCAGGCGCGGGAGGTGCGGGCTGCGGCCAAGGAGCTGGGGCTTGAAGCCCTGATCACCGACGACTACCTGGCGGTGGAGAAGGCGATGACCGAGGCGGCACCCGAGCTGGTGCTGGGCACCCAGATGGAGCGCCACAGCGCCAAGCGCCTCGGCGTGCCCTGCGCCGTGATCAGCACGCCCCTGCATGTGCAGGATGTACCGGCCCGCTATGCGCCGCAGATGGGCTGGGAGGGGGCCAATGTGATCTTCGACAGCTGGGTGCACCCGCTGATGATGGGTCTGGAGGAACATCTGATCGGCATGTTCCGCCATGACTTCGAGTTCGTGGATGGCCATCGCAGCCATCTCGGCGATGGCGCCCCATCGATGACCCCGGCGGCCGATCCGGTCCATCCGGGTCTGAAGCCTGAGCTTGTTGGCACGGCCGTTGATCCTGCAGCGTCAACGGCTTCAGCCTCCTTAGGCGTCGCCACGGCCACGGCCACCCTGGAGGCACCAGCCAGCGGCGCGATCGAGATCCGCTGGAGCCCGGACGGGGAGGCCGAATTGCACAAGATTCCCTTCTTTGTGCGCAGCAAGGTGCGGCGCAACACTGAGGGCTTCGCCCGTGAACGGGGCATCGCCCTGATTGATGCCGAAACCCTCTATGACGCCAAGGCCCACCTCAGCCACTGAGCCCATGGCATGAGGTTGTTGATTTCAGGTCAAAGCCCGGGTTTCGGCTTTGAAAAAGCCACCTTTCAAAGGCCCAGGACTCCATGGGCGCCTGGTACCGCTCAGCAAAATGTGTCGGTTTGCATGCCCACCCGACACTCCTGTCCCTGACTGGTCAGGCTTGGCGCTGATGGTCGTCCCTCAGCTGTTGTGATGTCATCCCCTCTCCTACTTTTCCCATGACCAGCACCCTCAATCCCCCGCTCGCCACTGGTAGCCGTGAGGACGGTGAAGGCAGCCTCCAGGTCCATCAGGACTCTTCCATGGCGATTGCGGAAGGCGCCCTGGTCATCGCCGTGTACGGCAAAGGCGGGATCGGCAAATCCACCACCTCCTCCAACCTCTCGGCCGCCTTCTCGAAGCTGGGCAAGCGGGTGTTGCAGATCGGTTGCGATCCCAAGCACGACAGCACCTTCACGCTCACCAAGCGCATGGTGCCCACGGTCATCGACATCCTCGAAACCGTGGACTTCCACACCGAAGAACTGAAGCCCGAAGACTTCGTCTTTGAGGGATACAACGGTGTGATGTGCGTCGAATCCGGCGGCCCACCGGCCGGCACCGGCTGTGGTGGCTATGTCACCGGCCAGACGGTGAAGTTGCTGAAAGAGCACCATCTGCTGGAGGACACCGATGTGGTGATCTTCGATGTCCTGGGGGACGTGGTGTGTGGTGGCTTTGCCGCACCGCTTCAACATGCCGACTACTGCCTGATCGTGACGGCGAACGACTTCGATTCGATCTTCGCCATGAATCGGATCATGCAGGCCATCAATGCCAAGGCCAAGAATTACAAGGTGCGCCTCGGTGGCGTGATCGCCAACCGCTCGGAGGAAACCGACGAGATCGACAAGTTCAATGCGCGCACCGGCCTGCGCACCATGGCCCACTTCAAAACCGTGGACGCGATTCGCAAATCCCGTCTCAAGAAGTGCACCATCTTCGAGATGGAGAGCACGCCGGAAGTGGATGCTGTTCAGCAGGAATACCTGAATCTGGCGCGCCGGATGCTGGAAAATGTCGAACCCCTCGAGGCCGTTTCCCTGAAGGATCGTGAGATCTTCGACCTGCTGGGCTTTGATTGATTGTTCAGGTGGATTTTACCTAAATCAATCTCAGCTGATGGATTGACCTTGGATGGATAAGCCTTGGATGGATTGATCACTTCCAAGGCTTATCCAGTGGCAACAGCCTCTGAAGTTGCGACTCGTCCTACCTGGCCAGGGAGTGCAGGATTGCAACTGGGCTGGCTGGATCTAATCACCCAGGCCAAGGCCACAAGACCTGCCCCCAGCAGGGCCAGCGGCATAGGCCAACAAGCGGAATAGCAGAGCAAACAGCGCAGCTGGCCTGGGGCTGGCCGCATTGACTGCCATCGGCTCAGCCCCGCGCCGCCAGAGAGCAGGCAACGGCAGTCCCTGGTTGCCGCCAGCTCTAGTCCCTGGATGGGCGGCGGCGGACACTCGAGAGGATCACAGCCAGGTCAGTGGGCGGCACCCCTGAGCAGCGCTGACATCAGCGCTGCTCGAGGCCCACCAGCTGGCGGCTGAGGTCCCAGAGGCGGCGGGCGGTTTCCGGATTGCTGGCCTTGTCAGAGAGCTCTTGGCTGAACTGCTTGCCGCCCTTGGTTTGGCGGTTGCCCCAGCTCCAGTGCACCCCGGAGACGGCAAAGGCCGAATCGGTGACCACATCGGCCACCCGTTCGCCTGCCAGGGCCTGGCTGACATAGCCGCCGGTGATGTTCTTCTGGAACCAGGGGAAGATGGTGCGGAAGGCGGCCGGGGTGTTGCGAAACAGCGGCGAGTCGGCCACACAGCCCGGATAGAGAGAGGTGAAAACGATGCCGGTGCTCGCGTGCAGCCGGCGATGCAGCTCCTGGGTGGTGATCATGTTGCAGAGCTTGCTGTCCTTGTAAGCCTTGCCGGGCTTGAAGGGCTTGCCGTTGGCCATGGCGATCGGCGCCTTGAAACCGGCAGCAAAACCGGAGAGATCACCCAGATCGGCAGGGGCAGGGATGGGAATCTTGCCGCCGAGTTCCTTCGAGTTGGCGGTCACGGTGCCCAGGATCACGACCCGACGGGACGGATGCTGGGAGTGCCTGAGATCGTCCAGCAGCCGCTCAATCAACAGAAAGTGGCCAAGATGATTGGTGGCCATCGAAATTTCGTAACCCTGGGGCGACCGTTGCGGTTGCTTGAGCCGGGGTAGATACACCGCAGCATTGATCACAAGGGCGTCGAGGGACCGGCCGCTGGCGTGGAAGCTGTCCACCAGCTGCTGCACACTCTCCAGATCCCCCAGGTCCACCTGCAGATGGGTGACCACCTGGTCGGGGATCGCCAGAGCCGCCTGGGCACGGTGAGCCTTGTCGGTGTCACGACAGGCCATCACCACGTGCCAGCCCCGATCAGCCAGGGCTTTGGCGGTGAACAGGCCAACGCCGGAGGAAGCGCCGGTGATCAGCACGGTGCCCGGGGGGCCAGATCGCCCAGCCGCTGGACTGGCGTTGGTTTGGGCAGCAGTGCCGGAGGCAGAAACCATGACCTTCTGGATTGGGGGCAGATCGGTGCACCAACCTAGGGACGGGCCTGGGCCTTACTGGGTCGAGCGTTGGCGGTTTGCACCGTCGGATAGGCAGGGCCGGTCTGCCAGACCACCCGCAACCGGTTGGGGGCGATCCACTGACTCTGTTCGCGGATCAGCAGCTGCTCGCCGGACACGGTGAACAGTTGATCAAAGCGCTCGCGAGACTTGACCAACTTGGCAGTTTCGAGCTCAAGCACCGCAGCGATTTC
>CAIZOZ010000461.1 GCA_903934745.1 uncultured cyanobacterium | reverse complement strand
TGGAACCTGCCTTCCCTGCGTCAACCGAACTCCGCCCCATGAGCCGCCTAGTGAAGTTCTGGTCTCTTTTTCAGATCCGTAACCCCTTGCTGAAGCAAGAGTTCCCCTGGCTGGTGAGCGAGGTGGTGCTGCTGCTGATCCTGTTCAATGCCAACCCACCGGAGTTGTGGTTCTGGCTGGTGGTGCTGGTGGTGGTGCTGCTCTATCGGATTGAGCGCTGGTGGTCTTCGCGGCCCAACCCCTGAGGGCTCAGGCCACCAACTCTCGCCATTGCCGCTCGGTGCTCGCCAGGGTGTGATCGATGCGGTTGAGCACCACCAGGCGCGAGGCCAGCCGTTGCAGCTGGTCGGGGGTGAGCCGTTGGTAGGCCGCCAGCGAGTGTGGGGTCTGCAAGGCCTCCAGCCGCAGGGCAGGCCTGGGGGAGTTCGGCGGTGCCTGCAGTTGCAAGGAACTGCGCAGGTGTTCTTGCCAGAGCAGCAGCCTCTGGGCCACGGCTTCCACAAAGTTGGCCCCCGCAGCGGCGTCGTCCTGCAGCCCCCAGGTCTGCCAGTCGGGTCCCGGCAGGCGCCGCAGCTCATCGAGATCGAGGATCAGCGCTTCACAGGCCTGATCGAGCAGGTCCCACATCCGGGCCAGAGGATGCTGGGGGGCCAGGCTGCCCAGCTCCAGCAGGGCGCCCTGGCGTTGCTCGCGCAGGTTCAGCAGGGTCATGCGCAAGCTGCGAATCTGTCTCCCTAGCTCGCGGCGCCGTTGGGATTGGGACTGGTGGGCTTCGGGGTGGTGACCGGCAACGCCCTCCAGGGTGTCACCCAGGTCCACCAGCAGCTGTAGCAATCCCTCCCGCTGCTGGATCCGCGCCCGAGAGGGCCAGAACAGGCGCAGGCTGAGCAGGGCCATCAGGATGCCGAATGCGGTCCAGAGCAAGCGCAGCGGGATCCAGCTATCGAGCTGCTGGTCATGCGTCAGCCAGCCCATCACCACCACGAAGCAGCACACGGTGTAGCCCACCGTGAGTCGCAGCGAGCCGGCGATCAACCGGGCCAGCAGCAGCGCCAATGGCAGCGCCACCACCAGCGGCAGATCCCCCCAAGCCCGGTAGCCGAAGAACACCACCACGGCTCCTACTGCGGTGCCAACCAGGCGCTGACGGCCGAGTTCGAGGGTGTTGCCGTAGTTGCCCACGGTCACGCTGAGCACCGCCAGGGAGGCGTAGAGCGCGAAGGGCAGGCCGGTGAGGCTGGCGAAGCCGTTCACCACTGTCACGGTGGCGGCGAGCCGCAGGCCGTCCCGCAGGGCTGGGCTGGTCATCGGCTCGATTGCAACGGCTGTTGCAGCGAGGCCTGCAGTAAGGCTCGACTGTGGAGCAGCTGTTGCAGGTCCTGGAACTGCTGGCCGATGGCCAGCAGCAGGGGCTGGGGGGCGCCCAGGCGCCCGGCTTCCTCCAGCCAGAGCTGGGCTGGGCTCAAGGGGCTCGGCTGCGGGGCCGCGGCGGGCTGGGCTTGCAAGCGCCAAGCCAGATCGGCAAGCGAGCTGCACAGCAGCGGCTGGGGACTCTCTGGCTGCAGTGGGGCGGCCAGCTGCCGCAGCAGCGGCTCCAGCAGCAGCCACTGGCGCAACACGTGTCGCCAGAGGCTGCCGGCCTGGGCCCAGCGCGATAGCAGCTGTTTGGTGTGGGCGTGCATGGGAAGGCCCTGGTTTTGGTCGCGCAGCTGTTGCAACAGCTGAATACTGGGCAGCAGATCCTGCGAGCGCAGGGCTGCAGGGGGGGCACCACCGGTGCTTAACCACTGCTGCATGGCGCTGATCTGCTGGCTGAGCTGACTGGCGATCCGGGCTTCCAGGGCGGGCAGCTGCTGCAGGGGGCGGCGGGGCCATAGCGCCCAGGTGGCGATCTGCGCCATCAGGATCCCCACCACCACCGCGAGCGTCATGTTGAAGATCAGCGCCCAGTTGAACTGCTTGCCGTGGTGCATCAGTTCCAGGGCCCAACAGCTCAGGTAACCCGTGCTCAGGCCCTTGAGCAGCCCCAGGCTGCGCACCAGGACACCGGTGATCAGCAGGGCAAGGCCCAGCACCACCCAGTTGGTGGAGATCTCATGCAACACCATCGCGGTGAGGATGCCGATCAAGGCGCCGCCCACCTGTTGGCCGATGCTGCGGGCGGGGGTGAGGTCGTTCTCGTTCACGAACAACACCGCCATCACCAGCGCCAGCCCCAGCACCTGGTCGCGCCCAGACCAGAACAGGATCCCAATCGTCAGGGTGCTGGCCAGCCAGATCCGCAGACTGTTGCGCCACAGGGGGCTCAAGGAGGGCAGGGCGGCAACCATGGGGTTTCGTTTCGCCCGTTCAGGGTTGGGTGGTGGGGCTGCTGCTGAGTTGCAGCTGCAGCTGCGGCTGGATCGGCAGGTTTGGATCCCGGGGCATCGGCAGCAGTTCTTTCAGCAACTTCGCGTAGGTGATGTTCACGTTCACCGTGGCGTTGATCCGCTGCACCAGGCTGTTGATCAAACGATCCTGGGTGTTCGAGAGGTTCAGTTCGCTGTCGAGGCCGGTTAAGTAGCGCAGCCGCACATCACGGAAGGCCTCCAGGGCAGCGGCTACGCCGCGCCGGGCCGAGCTCAGCTTGGCCAGGCTGGCTTCGTGGTTGAAGAAGGCCTGCTCGAGCCGCAGGCGGATGTCGTTGCGACTGGCAGCGTATTGCTGGGCGGTGGCCGCCGCCTGCTTGGTCAGCGCCCGGGCCTGGCCGGCCGTGGTGCCGGCGTCAAACAGCAGCCAGGTGAAGGACAAACCCACCGACCAGTCCCAGCCGCTGCTGGTGCTCAGGGGCAGGGCAGTGGAGCCGCAGCAGCCTCCTCCCCCAATGTCGAAGTTGGTCAGGCTGGTTTGTGAGCTGCTGCCGCCGCCGCTGGCAAACAGGGAGAGTTTTGGCAGCAGTCCGGCAGCTGTGGCCTGGCTTTGCTGAGCTAAGGCCGTGCGGGTCGCCAGGATCGCCTCCAGTTCGGGATTGCCCCGGTAGGCCGCCAGCAGGCTGGCTTCGAGATCGAGCGGCCAGCGCGGTTGCACCACGATCGGATCACTGGCGTTGGGGGTCACCTGGGGCGGCAGGTTGAGCGTCACGGCCAGCTGACGGCGAGCCACCGCCCGATCGGCCAGCGCCTGGATCAATGTCTCTTCGTCGGCGGCCTGAATCGCCCGGCGACGCAGCACATCGAGCCGGGGCACCAGGCCGGCCTGCTTGAGGTCGAGGGTGTCCTGCAGGATCACCATGTCGTTGCGCAGGTTGGCGTCGTAGACGCGCACCAGCTGCTCGTCTTGCTGCAGGGAGTAGTAGGCCTCACTCACCTGAAGCTGCAGGGAGCGCAGTTGGTTGGCGTAGGTGTTGCGCTGCTGCTCCAAGCTGGCGCGGGCCGCGCGAACCGTGGGCGTGCGAGCGAAATCCAGTAGGGCGTAATTGAGCTGCAGGCCGCCCTCCAGGCCCCATTCTCCGGAGCTGGCTGCCACCGAACCGCCGTTGGGCACGTAGAAGGGGCCGGCGGTGGGAATGGAGGTGCCATTGGGGCCGGGGGTGAGCAGCCCATTGGGTGCAAACAGCGGGCCGAAGCCCAGGTTGTCGTTGGGTTTATTGGAGGTGGTGGTGCTGCGGCTGCCCTCGTAGCCACCATTGGCAAAGGCGCTGATCGTGGGCCAGTAGCTGCCCATGGAGGCCTGGAAGCGGGCCAGGGCGGCGGCCACCTGCTCCCGCTGGGCTTGCAGGTTGGCGCTGTTGGCAAAGGCGATGGCCAGGGCCTGTTCAAGGCTGAGGTTGACGATGCTGCCGGCCTGGAGTTGCTGGGGGGAGGGCAGATCCAGGGGTGGGCCGGCCACCATGTCGGCCGGCTGGATTGGGCCCGTGGCGGGCTGGTTGGCGCGGATCAGGTTGGCCGGCAGCTCGGGGGTGCTGAGCACGTCACCCACCGGTGGCTCGGGCTCGCTTGGGAGCAGCTGATCGAGCGCCCGCAGTTGCGCATCCAGCTTTTGCCAACTGCGCTCCAGCAGCTTGGTGCTCTGGGGTTGGGTTGGGGTCCGAGCCAACGCAGCCGGGGCCAGCTGGGCGGGGATGAGCCCGAGCCACAACAGGGCCAGGACGCGGTTGCGCATTGCCACGGTGATGCAGTTCAGCGCCTTGGTCGTCGCAGTCTGAGTTGTGCAGCGGCTCTGCGGACCTGGGGGTGTTCGGCTTCAGGTGCGGCAGCTGGCTGTCCCGGTTTGCCCAGCGTCCTCGGCTTGCCCAGTACACCGGCGATCAGGATGGCCACATAGAGCTGGCCCACGATCGTGATACCCACGCTGGCGGTGAGGCTGGTGAGGTTTCCGTTCTTCAGCACGGGGCTGCCGACGGTGGTGAGACTGGCGAAGGCTGCCCCGAGCATGGCCGGCGCATGACCGATGCCATCGGGCAGGGCGTGTCCGTGGTCCGGCAGGTTGAAAGCCGCCGGGTCGAGCACCAGGAGCGAGTTGAGCACGATGCCGCCGGTGAATCCCACCAGCAGATAACCGGCCGCGGCGCCCATCAGCAGGTCGCCATTGAACAGTGGCTCTTCGGCGAGGGCATTGATCAGGTTCCAGAGCAGCTGCAGCATCAGCAGCAGCCAGATCACCAAATGCACCACACTGAGCTGAGTGGCCAGAGCTGGGTCGAACACCAGAGCCGTCTGCCAGATCCCCTCGATCAGCAGCGCCAGGATCCAGGCGAACCCCACCAGCTGACGGCGCAGCAAAGCCTTCTGCAGCCGCTGCTTCAGTTGCTGGGGAATTGACTCGCCCACCGATCGCTCGAGTCTGTTTTGAGGCAAGAGGGGCGAATCCAGCAGTACGGCGACGCTGGCGATCACCAGATACACCAGGCTGACCAGCCGTGGTGCCTGCTCCAAGCCGCGTAGGCCCACTAGGGCCAACACCTCCACTGCCAGAAGGCCTCGGTAGAAGGCATGGCGCTGTTGCAGCAGGCGGCTGATCACGGCCATCGGCTTGGTTCAGCTCCTTCCCAGGATTGTCGACCAGTGGGCTTCGCCATCGCGGATGGCCTGCTCAGCCTGGCGGCAGAGCATCAGCCGGCTGGCGATCCGCTCGAGTAGCTCCAGGGAGGCTGAGTTGGCGCTGGGATCGTTGAGCTCCCTGCCCAGCTCCTGCCAGCTGGGCGGGGGCTGCAGCCGGGTTTCTGGCGGCTCGGGCAGGCCCCTGCGACCGCGGATCTGCCGTTCCCATAGGCCCAGATGGCCAGCCATGCTCTCAAGCAAGTCCGCTTCAGCTTGGTGCAGCTGTACCACCAGCTGGGGATCCTGGAGGGTGGGGGACTCACGCACCAACCCCCCCACCAAGGTGATCAGGCGGGAGGCGGTGGCCTCGAAGTTGGCCAGCAGCAGGGTGGCCGGATGGCGCTCCGGCCATGTGCCCAGCTCCTGCAGCAGGGCTGGGCGTTGTTGCCGGATGGCGATC
>CAIZOZ010000460.1 GCA_903934745.1 uncultured cyanobacterium | reverse complement strand
GCCGTCACCGCCAGTGCTGCCGGCTGCCGGGGGGTGCTGGTGGTGGCCGATCCAAGCGATGCTGAGCTGGCGCCACTGGCGGCCGGGCAGGGCCATCAGGTGTTGCAGCTCCATGGCGAGGAGAGCCCGGAACGCTGCCTGGAGCTGCGCTCCCAGCTGGGGGTGGAGATCTGGAAAGCCCTGCGCATCCGCACTCCAGACGATCTGCAGCGCGCCCAGGCCTACGGCGGGGCCGTGGATGCGCTGCTGCTGGATGCCTGGGTGCCGGATCAGCTGGGAGGCACGGGCCACAGCTTGCCCCTGGACTGGCTTACCGACTTCCAGCCCCCCCTGCCCTGGTGGCTGGCGGGGGGCATCCGGCCCGAAACGGTGCCAGATCTGCTGGCCCGCCTGCATCCCGATGGCCTGGATGCCTCCAGTGGGGTCGAGACCAGCCCCGGGGAGAAGAACCTGGAGCGGATTGGGCAGCTGCTGGCGGTCATGGGCAGGTCCCCAGATCGCGACCGCTCTGGTCGCAGCGAAGACCACAACAGCCCGCAGCCTGATCAAGACACCCATTGAGCTTCAGCGCCAAGGGCGTCAGGATCACAGTTGAGTCCCTTGGGCGATCCGCCTTGTCTTTCTTCTCTGCCATTCGCCGCCCCCTGTCCCCATTCAGCAGGGCTGGCCGAGGCCTGACCCCCGGGCTCTCCCTGGCGGCGCTGCTCTCACCACTCTGGCTCTCGCCCCTGCTACTGCCTGGATCCGCCTTGGCCCCAGTACGCGCTCAGGATCTGGTGGGCTGCCAGCTGATCGACGGCACCTTGCAATGCGTACCAGGCATCACCGCCGATCCGCAGCAGCAGATCCGCATTTTGGAGGGAACGATTGCCGCGGATCAGAAGCTGGAGGGGGCGGTTGAGCAGGGCATTGCCGGACTGCAGCAACTGGAGCTGCAGGGTGAGGCCAGCGAGGGGAAACTGCTGCGCGCCGTGATCACCGCCGAGGCGCTGGCGTCCCTTCCCCCCAGCGCCTTCCACTGGTATCGGCGCACGCCCCAGGACAGCCGCTGGTTGCTGATTGTGGGGGCCACAGGGCCCACCTATCGACTCCAGGCCGCCGATGCCAACGCTCGGGTGATGGTGGTGGTGGCCGTGCCAGGAGCAGGCGGCAGCCAACGGGCCGCTTCCACTCCCATCGGACCGGTGCGGAACATCCCAGCCAACTGAACAAGGTCTGGGGAAGCGCGGCCAATGACTGGCCGCGCTTCCCCAGCATCAGGAGGGGGCAGGAGTCGAAGTGTCAGGGCCAGCACCAGAGCGGGATTCACCCCGTGATTGGCGGACAGGAACAGAGCAAAGGCTGGATTCTGGTCGCCAGCGAGTGTTTCACGCCTTCATGTTGAAACTGTGTTTGCAACCCCTTGGCGCCTGCGCTTGAAGCGATCGAAGGCCATCACTTCGCCATAACCACGCATGACGAAGGAATCGCTGAAGCTTCGACTCCGATGGCCTGGGCTTGCGACATGTCGCCCTCAGGAGGCTGGTGCCCGTTGCAAGCCAGGAGCCACGCTTGAACAATCGCCGATGCTTGGGGCCACGGCTGCGGCCCGCTGATCCAGCGGGCTTATGGCTCTGGCTTGATACGAATGGCCCGGATCAGCGAATCAGCAAGGATTCCTGCTGTCTCACCAGCTCAAAGAACTCCTGCTTGAGACTGGGATCATGGCGGAAATCACCACGCACCACCGAGTTCACCATGCTGGTTTGGGGCTCTTTGACGCCGCGCCACTTCATGCAGTAATGCTGAGCCTTGACCAGGATCGCCAGACCCTGGGGGGCACAGAGCCGCTCGATCTCATCGGCCAGGATGATCACCGCCTCTTCCTGAATGTGGGGACGGGAAAAGACCCAGTCCGCCACCCGCGAGAACTTCGACAGACCGATCACCCGATCGCCGGGCTTGATGCCGATCCAGCAAGAACCCAGGATCGGCACCAAGTGGTGAGAACAGGCAGAACGAATCGAAATCGGGCCAACCGTATAAATCTCGTCGAGCTTTTTGACGTTGGGGAAGCTGGCGATCTTGGGCTGGGTGTGGTAGCGACCCTTGAAGACCTCGTGCAGATACATGCGAGCGACCCGCTCAGCTGTTTCCTCGGTGTTGTGGTCGTTATCGATATCGATCACCAGGCTGCGCAGCAGTTCTCTGACCTTTCCTGCTACCTCGATTTCCAGCTGTTCAAGGTCACCCTCTCGCAGAACATCGGAGATGTTGTCGTTGGCGAAGAAGGGCGTGCCGCTTTCCTCAAGCCGCTGGCGGAGCCGAATGCTCACAGGCAGCGGCAACGACTCCGGGCTGATTTTACTGGCGCTGAGATTGGAAGGGAGGGTGGATGTCATGGTGTGTTCAGAAAGCGCCGGCTGCCGGCATCAGGGTTAAATCTTCTACAACCTGGCTGGAGGGTTGTTGCGCCAATGC
>CAIZOZ010000459.1 GCA_903934745.1 uncultured cyanobacterium | reverse complement strand
GGGCTAGTGGTGTTGGCGGAGGGAGCGGCGGCCAACCAGGGGCCGGGCCCTGGACGGTCAGGGGCCAAGGCCCACTGGAAGCTGTTGCTTGATTGGTTCTGCCAGCAAGCGGCCCAGAGCTTCTGGTTCGACGATGTCGAGGCAGAGGAGGGTGGGGCCGATGAATTCCATGATGTAGCCGTCTCCCTCCACCAACAGATCGAGGATGCCCTGGAGCGTGGGATGACGAAACAGGATCGAGCCTGTGTCTGGATCCACCGACTGGGGCATGCTCCGCAGCTGATCCGGCAGTGTCAACGATTCAGAAACAGCCATCGTCCTTCGGCCCGGCGGGTCTCCACGGTGCATTGGTCGTTTGGATACACCGTAATCACCCTGTCGTCGTCCGGAGTGAGCACGGCAGGCAACTGGGGCTCCTCCTCGAGTTTGTACAGAGATTCCTGCACAGCCGCAAATCAGACCTGGCGACTCAGGCATTCCCCGCTAGCCAGGTCGCCAGGTCAGCTGGGCCCTGGAACTCGAGCAAGGCGTCGGCCAGGGCTTCCAACTGCTCCAGTGGCAAGGCCTGGATCTGGGCGGTGGTGGCGCCAGTGAGGGGGCCGCAGCGGCGGTTAAGGAGCCGGAGGGTGACGGCCGCTTCGCCTTCCTGGCGGCCTTCCTGCAGACCCTCCTGGCGGCCTTCTGCCAACCAGTCCTGCACTGCCCGCGTATGGCGGATCTCTTCGCGGGGAATACCGGCAATAACCATGATTTCTGCCTCAGTGAGCTGGGGAAACCGTTGCACCAGCATAGGCAGCACAATCGTGTCCAGATCAGGGCGGCGGACAAGAATCTGCTGACTGCTCGCCGCCAGTTCGTTTTCGGGCCTCACCGGCAACGTGAGCAGGTTTAGCAGCGGATCCAGGTTGGGCTGCTGGCTCAGCTCCTCCAGGTTGAGCCACACCACCTGTTGATCCAGGAATATCTGCAGCGCCTGGGTGGGGCCGAGCTTGAGGCGCCGGTGGGGCGTGATCACCAGCACCGCCCAGTGCTCCACCTGGGGCTGCTGCTGCAGAAACCGATAGGTCTGCGCTGCCAGGCGGTGATAAAAGCCTGAATCCGGGTGCATCTGCACCTCCAGCAGCACCACAGGGAACTCAGGGCTGCCGGTTTCGGCGCAGCCGGTGCTTTGGCGCGGCCAGAGCACGCCATCAAGGCGATGGCTGAGCTCTTTGATCTCGAGGGCTTCAAAGCGGTAGAGACGATCACCGGGTACTGCCGGGTCGAGGCCCAGTTCACTGGAAAGGCCTGCTTCTGAGCCTGGCAGGAGTGAGCGGATCAGGTCGGGGGCGCTCTGAAAAACCCTGTAATACCAGCGATCGGTGTTCACAGACGACTGTTACTGAAGCGGCGAGCGCTGGCTGACGAACAGGTAGCTGCAGCTTGGGGTTGGGGCTATGGCTTGGGGTTGGGGCTGCAGCCCGTGCGGGGCTTGCTGCGTGGGGAGCCTCGGTGGCGGCAGGAGGCTTAGCGGCTCGTCCGGGCTGGGGCACCTTGTGGTGCAGGGGGAAGCCCCTCCCCAAGCCCTACAAAGAAGCACCAGCGGCAAGGCTTTGATCACGAAAAAGTGCCGAAGCTACGGGCAACTTGCCGAGGCGGCGCTTGATCGCTACCTCCCAGATGCTGGCCACCGAGACCAGACATTCATTGGAGCCCATCAAGCCTCGGGGTTCGGGCCGCAAGCGGGGGCATCCAGGAACCACCAGAACATGATCTGGGTATCAAGAAGCAGACGCATCAGCCTCAGAACAGCTCAGTTGCCGAACAACTCAGCGGCCGAACAGCCTTGCCACCTCCTGATCCACGACTTCACTGAAGGCCGCATCAAGCTCAGTGGATCGGAGAACAGGTTAAGCCGCCGCCAGGCCTCCAGCATGTTTCAGCCTGCCGCCAGAGGCGCAGGGAATCAGCTTCACCTGGGGCTGGCCATGGCTGGCAATGATCACCTCCTCCCCAGTCAATGCCGCCTTTACCAGCTGCGACAACTGACTTTTGGCCTCCATTATGTTGACCTGCATCGAAAAATCTCTAATTATTCTACCTAACCTAGTTAGATTTTGGTGATTCTCTGCTCCAGGCCTGGTAGCGCAGGACAGATAGCGAAGGACAGTGAGTCCTCACCATTACAAACGCAGCGCCCCCAGCTCCCTCGGCACCATCCCCTTGAGATCCAGCAGCACCGCCCCCGGCTCCAGCAGCTCCTGCCACTGCTCTGGGGTCTGCTGGGTGAACTGGTGGTGCGCCACCGCCGCCAGCACACCGCGATAGGGGCCGGAGCCCTCCAGGCTTGGGTGCACCGTGATGCCGAATTCCTGCTGCGCCTCCCGGGCATCCACCCAGGGATCGATCACCTCCACCTGCAGCCCGAAGCCTTCCAGGCCGCGCACCACATCAACCACGCGAGTGTTGCGCAGATCGGGGCAGTTCTCCTTGAAGCTCAGACCCAGCACTGCCACCTTCGCTCCCTGCAGGCTCAGACCCTTGCGGGCCATCGCCAGCACCAGCTGCTCGGCGGCCCAGCTGCCCATGGCGTCATTGATGCGCCGGCCGGCCAGCACCACCTCCGGGTAGTAGCCCATCTGCTCCGCCTTATGGGTGAGGTAATAGGGATCCACGCCGATGCAATGGCCGCCCACCAGCCCCGGTCGGAACGGCAGGAAGTTCCACTTGCTACCCGCCGCCTCCAGCACATCGAGCGTGTCGATCCCCAGTTTGTGGAAGATCAACGCCAGCTCATTCACCAGGGCGATGTTGAGATCACGCTGCGTGTTCTCGATCACCTTCGCTGCCTCCGCCACCCGCAGGCTCGGCGCCGCATGGGTGCCCGCCGCGATGATCGAGCCGTAAAAGCCATCCACCCAGCGGGCCGCCTCGGGCGTGCTGCCGCTGGTCACCTTGACGATCGTGGTGAGTTTGTGCTCACTGTCACCCGGATTGATCCGCTCCGGGCTGTAACCGACGGCGAAGCCCTGGTTGAAGCGCAGACCCGATTCCCGCTCCAGGATCGGCACACACTCCTCTTCGGTGGCGCCGGGATAGACGGTGCTCTCGTAGATCACCAGCGGCAGCGTGCTCGCCCCGGCCGCTGACCGCTGGCGCAGGGCCACTCCCACCGTGGCGCTGGCTTTCTGCAGGGGCGTCAGATCCGGCCGTTTGGAGCTATCGATCGGGGTGGGCACCGTGAGCACGAATACATCCGCCGCGGCCAGGTTGGCCGGCTCAGCGCTGAACTCCAGCAGCGTGGCCGCCTGCAGTACCACGCTGCTGCTCTCCTGCGTGCGATCCAGGCCCTGGCGCAGCTCCTGCAGTCGCTGTTGCTGGATGTCGAAGCCGATCACCCGGCGGCACAGCGCCTGCCCGCTACGCAGGCAGGTTCCCGGCCGGGCAAAGGCCACCGCCAGCGGCAGACCCACATAGCCCAGGCCGATCACCGCCACCGTGCAGGTGCTGAGCTCGGGGTAGGGCAACAGCAATGACGGCAACGGCTGGTTCGCTGGATCAGGCGCACGGCGCACGTCCGAAGGCATGGAGGCAGATACAGAGGTGGGCATGGGGGACTGACCGATCACCGCAAGGACCAAATTAAAAAGGAACTAAGGCCGTACTGGCCCATGGCAACAGCCAGGAGTGCAGGCCTGCAGCGGCTCGGTGCCGATGGTCCAGGGACCGATCAGACCCCGTGGTAGTCCCGATACCAGGCCACGAAGCGGGCCACGCCCTCGCGCACCGGTGTGTTGGGCTTGAAGCCGGTCCAGGCCTCCAGGGCCGTGGTGTCGGCCGCCGTGGCAGGTACATCGCCCGGCTG
>CAIZOZ010000458.1 GCA_903934745.1 uncultured cyanobacterium | reverse complement strand
GGGATGGATCTCGCCTCGAAGATGTACGACACCGACACTGAGCGCAGTTTCACCTTCTCCCAGTACTCCTTTGATCAGGCCTACCGCGCCTGCGGCCGCAGCGCCCTGATCAACCTCGGTTTCTCCTCTGGGGCAATCAACGTCCTGAGGTGACACCCTCGACATAGCCCAGACCCATCGGCAACAGCGGCTGGGTGCAATCGAGGGACTGGATCTGCGTTGTCTGGTCAACGCAGAGCACGACTGCCTTATCGGGCAGGTTGAGGCCCCGGTAACGCTTGCGCCACTTGCCTACGGTCATGCCCGTCAAACCCATCCGCATAGCTATGGCTGCGTTGGTTTCACCAGCTCCGCAAGCCAACACGATCGGGGCCCGCTGCACGATCGAGTGGGGCCACGACCTTGAGTTGGCGATGCTCTGGAATTGCTGAACCTCGTCCCAGGCCAGTACGGCCTTGTCTTCGATAACCAGCTCGTGGTGATCGGTGCTGCCTGGATTCATGGAGATGGGAAGCGGCTTGGAGCTGGCGGGCCTCACGCCCTCGATGCCTGGAGGAGTAAGGAGCGGACCTCCTCGACGGCGGGCACCCGCCCTGCCACAACGACCCGCTCATCGATCACCAACGCCGGTGTCCGCATCACTCCATAGCCGGCGATGGCGACCGGATCGTGAACGGATTCGATCGTCGTCTCAAGGCCCAGCTCAGCGGCTCCCTTGCGAGCGCGATCTTCCAGAGTGATGCATTTTTTACAGCCACTACCGAGAATTTTAATGTCCATGGTGGGAAGGGAGAGGATCAAGGCAGGAGGGCATTGAAGAGGTAGCCGATCAGCACGATGCCCAGGCCGGTGACCGAAAAGAAAGCAACCAGCAAAGGTGGTTTGAGTACCCGGCGCAGCAGGATCAGCTCCGGCAGTGACAGGGCCACCACACTCATCATGAAGGCGAGAACGGTGCCCATCGGCAGCCCCTTGTCGTGGAGCGCCTGCACCATCGGCATCACACCCGCCGCATTGGAATAGAGCGGAATCCCAATCCCCACCGCCACCAGAACACCGAAAGGATTTCTGGGGCCGGCGTAGGTGGCGAAGAAGTTGGTTGGCACCCAGCCATGGATCAAGGCGCCCACGCCGATACCCACAAGCAGATAGGGCCAGATCTGCCTCAGAATGGAAGTCACCTCCTCTGCGCCCATCTGCAACCGCTGATCAAAGGTAAGAGCGAGCGAACCATCCAGGGCCGCTCCATGCAGCTTGGTTTCGTAGACGAAGGATTCGACCCAGCGCTCGAGCTGCAGACGGCCAAGCACCCATCCCGCCAGGATCGCGATCACCAGACCGGAGCTGATGTAGATCAGCGTGATTCTCCAGCCGAACAGACTGAACAGCAGGCCGATCGCCACCTCATTCACCATCGGGCTGGCGATCAGGAAGCTCATCGTGACCCCCAGCGGGATGCCGGCAGCCAGGAAACCGATGAAGGCTGGCACCGCACTGCAGGAGCAGAAGGGTGTGATCACCCCAAGCAGACCGGCCAGTACGTTGCCGATCCCCTCACGGCGCCCGGCCAGCAAGGCCCGAGTGCGTTCCACGCTCAGATAGGAGCGCATCACGGTGACCACAAAGATGATGCCGCTAAGCAGCAAGGCGATCTTTACAGAGTCGTAGAAGAAAAAGCGCAAGGTCTCGCTCAGCCGTTCCTCCGGCGCCAACCCCAGCCAGCCGAACAGCACCGTCTCCCAGAGCGATTCATTGATCCGGTAAAGAATCAGCCAAGTGGCCACCAGACCAGCCAGCACGGCGCCATGGCCTGAGCGGCTGGTACGCAGCCACCGCATCGCCGGGGTGAGGCCACTCACTTGCAGGAGCTGGCGGATTTTCTGCAATCGGCGCTCAACGCCGCGAGCCAGCCACGGAGATCCTCCAGGCCCTCAGGGCGCAGGCGGTAGTAGATCCAGCGGCCCTCCTGCCGGTCGGCAAGCAGCCCGGCCTGCTTGAGCACCTTGAGGTGAAATGAAATCTTCGACTGGGCCAGGCCCAGATCAGCGGTGAGATCGCAGACGCAGCGCTCGCCGCCGCCGAGAGCCTCCATCACCCGCAGACGAATCGGCTCGGCAAGAGCCGTGAGCAGTGCTCGGGCCTGCTCGGCCTGAATCGCGGAACTGGTTACGCCCATGTGATCAGCAACACATCACCCATCAACTCTAGTTGATCTATGGTTTCGCCGTCGGCCGGCGCTTTCGCTTCCCATTCCATGAAAATCGGCATCAACGGCTTCGGGCGCATCGGCCGCCTCGTCTTCCGTGCCCTCTGGGGGAGGCCCGGCATTGAACTGGTCCACGTCAATGATCCGGCCGGTGATGCCGCCACCGCCGCCCATCTGCTGGCGTTTGATTCGGTGCATGGCCGCTGGCCGCAGGCTGCTCAAGCGAATACGGGTTTGCCGCACAACAGCCAGGGCTTCGTCGTCGCCAACACCCCGGTGAGCTATAGCCAGGAGACGGACCCCACCGCCGTGCCCTGGCGCCAGGCCGGGGTGGAGATGGTGCTCGAATGCAGCGGTAAGTTCAAGACGCCGGAAACCCTGCAGCCCTATTTCGATGCGGTGGGCCTCAACCGCGTGGTGGTGGCCTGCCCCGTGAAGGGTGTAATCGCCGGCGCCGAGGTGCTCAACATCGTGTTCGGCATCAACCACCATCTCTACGATCCAGATGTCCACCGGCTGATCACCGCCGCCTCCTGCACCACCAACTGCCTGGCACCGGTGGTGAAGGTGGTGCACGAGAGCTTCGGGATCGAACACGGTTCGATCACCACCCTCCACGATGTCACCAATACCCAGGTGGTGGTGGATGCCTTTAAGAGCGACCTGCGCCGGGCCCGCTCCTGTAGCCAGAGCCTGATCCCCACCACCACTGGATCGGCCAAGGCGATCGGGATGATCTTCCCGGAGCTGCAAGGCAAGCTGAATGGCCATGCCGTGCGGGTGCCGCTGCTAAATGCCTCGCTCACCGATGCGGTGTTCGAACTGAAGCGCAGCGTCACGGTGGAGGAGGTGAACCGGGCCTTCGAGACGGCCGCGAAGGGCCCCCTGCAAGGGATCCTCGGCTACGAAACCCGGCCGCTGGTGTCGGTCGATTACGTCAACGATTCCCGCAGCGCCATCGTCGATGGCCTCTCGACGCTGGTGGTGAATGGCACCCAGCTGAAGGTGTACGCCTGGTACGACAACGAATGGGGCTACAGCTCACGCCTGGCCGATCTGGTGAGCCATGTGGCCTTGCTTGATGCACGCTGATCTCGGTTGATCGGAGCCGATTTCCCACCATGACGACACCGAAACTCACCCCGCCGCTCCCGGCAGACAGGCCGGCCACGCGAACACTGTCTGCCTTGCAGCAGTACATGATCGTGACAGCCAACTACTGGGCCTTCACGCTCACTGATGGGGCGCTGCGCATGCTGGTGGTGTTCCACTTCCATGCGCTCGGCTACAGCACCCTCGAAATAGCCCTGCTGTTTCTGTTCTATGAATTCTTCGGCATCGTCACCAACCTCTACGGCGGCTGGCTCGGGGGACGCTTCGGGCTGCGGCTCACTCTCTGGACGGGCACCCTGCTGCAGGTGGCGGCCCTGTTGATGCTGATCCCGGTGGCCGATTCCTGGCCGAAGTGGTGGAGCGTGGCCTATGTGATGGCGGCCCAGGCGATCAGCGGCATCGCCAAGGACCTCAACAAGATGAGCGCCAAGAGCGCCATCAAGACCGTGGTGCCCGAAACACCGGACGATCACCACAAGGGCGAGCAGCAACTGTTCCGCTGGGTGGCGATCCTCACCGGTTCCAAGAACGCCCTCAAAGGGGTGGGCTTCTTTCTCGGTGGCGTGCTGCTGGCCACGATCGGCTTCAACGCCGCCGTGGCGGTGATGGCCGCCGGCCTGCTGCTGGCCTTCTGCGGCAGCCTGGTGTTGCCCGCTGACATGGGCCGCATGAAGCAAAAACCTGGCTTCAGTGCTCTGTTCGCCAAGAGCCGCGGCATCAACATGTTGTCGCTGGCGCGCTTCTTTCTGTTCGGGGCCCGCGATGTCTGGTTCGTGGTGGCCCTGCCGGTGTTCCTCGAGGCCGCCCTGGGCTGGAGGTTCTGGGAGGTGGGCGGCTTCATGGGCCTGTGGGTGATCGGCTACGGGATCGTGCAGGGTTCGGCGCCGGCCTTGCGGCGTGCCTGGGGCAAAAGCGCTCCGCCCGGTGTGGCGGCGGTGCAGTTCTGGAGCGCCGTGCTCACGGCCATTCCAGCGTTGATCGCCATCGCCCTCTGGCGTCAGGTGGGCCAGCCCGGTGTGGCGGTGGTGGCAGGACTGGCGGTGTTCGGGGTCGTGTTCGCCATGAATTCCTCGATTCACAGCTACATGATCCTGGCCTATTCCGATATCGAAGCAGTGAGCCTCAACGTTGGTTTCTATTACATGGCCAACGCCGCCGGCCGGCTGGTGGGCACCCTGCTCTCAGGAGCCATGTTCCTGGTAGGTGGCATGCAGGCTTGTCTGTGGACGTCTTCGTTACTGGTGGCCGCCGCCGCTCTGGTGAGCTGCAGGCTGCCGGAGCCGCCTCGGCAACGGCAGCCCGTGAGCTGAAGGCCCAGCCATACCCAAGGCAATGGCTGCATTCACCCTGGCGGCGGCTTGGGGGGGCGCCACTGGGCTGTGGTCGGCTGCCAGCCCTGCTGGAGCTTCTCGCTCCAGAACTTGATGGCCGCCTCACGGCTGATCTCCAGCCACTTTTGCAACAGCGGCACCGGCTGATCCGGCAACAGCTCCCCAACCGTGACCTTCAACCGCTGGCTTCCAACGGTCCCAGCGGGTCGGAAGTCGCTGGAAACATCGGCATCCGGTTCTCCATGCGCCTTTCGCTCATCGAATCACGATCCTTGGCGAACAGCTTTTTCATAGGCGTTAAAGTCTTTGCAGGGCATCCATTCGTTGCCCATAGCAAAGGCACCGGCACACTTCAATTCCTTAGCCCGCAGCAATGCGGCCGCTTTGCTGGGAAACATATCATTGGCCTGGGCCAGAACCCGAGGTGCCGTGACTGTTGACAGGAGGATGGGTACGAACAGGCTCAGACGAAGAAAGGCGGCGGTCATGAATCTGGGTTGATGGAGAGGACGGCAGTCGATCAGCTCAGTTCAAGGAGAAAAGGCTGTCGTACTGGTGGTACTCAGGCTTGTTGAGCCCATCATGTTGGAGCATCTTGCGTAGCTGAATGATCTCGCGGCGTTGCGCAACGATGATCGCTCGCGCCAGCCGTTGAATCGTGGGATTGGTGCTTTTGTTCAAGGCGTCATGGGCCATGATCAGCGCGCCGCCATGATGCTGAAGCATCCCTTCCAGGAACCACGTCACCCTGGTGGCAACCGTGGGGATGGCATTCAGCATCTGCATCGCCTGGATCTGAGCAGGGCTCATCCGGATCAGATCGGCCATGGCGTCTGGATCACCGCCGCCTTTGAGTGCCACTGGAAAGACAGGCGCCCCGGGATACCAGGCTTTGCGCCATTGCCCCATCGCCTTGATCTCCTGGGCCTGGTCGCGCCAGATCTCTCTGGCCAGGGACCCCACCCCTGGTGAGCCGATGTCGAACACGAACTCGCTCATGCGCAGAGCACCCGTGTGGTGCTGCACCATGCCATCGATCCAGCGCAGGTCGTAGGTGCTGCCTGCCGGGCCGACGTCATGGTTGTGGGCGCTGTGATCCATCGGTGCCGCCACAGCCCCATCCCCTGCCGGAGCCGGCGCCATCATCCGGTGGTGCCGATGGGGATCGATCTGGGCCTGGGCCACCGGGGTCAGTAGACCGACGAGAGCCAGAGCACTCAGCGCAGCGCGCATGGAGAACGGGTTGATGAATTCCCTATCCAACCTGCACCCTCCAGTGGGGGGAGAGTCAAGTGCCGCAGTCCATCCCCCTTCAAGGCCATCCGCTTCTACGGCGATCACGGGTTGATCCGGCCCATCGAGCGCAGCGATCGACTGCAGCGAAGGCGGCTACCGCCTCTTGGCTCCAGAGGTGTTCGCGGGGCTGGAATCGATCCGCACGCCCAAAGCCATGGAGATGCCACTGCAGGACGTACGCCAGATCCTGGAGTCCCGACGCGCTCGGGCTTCTGCACCTGCACCGCCTTGCCGAGCCGGCTCCCCCTCTCGTTGAGGCCTTTGGCAGGGATGACGGGCTACGCGGCCAGCTCGCGGTCGTCGCCGTCAGCGCCCGTTCGCCCGGTGGGCTCTGCCCCGCCTACGGTTCAGGTTGATCGGGCTGCAACGGCTGCAGGCCTGGCAGCCGACAAACGCAGGGCAAAGGTCACGCCCTCGTCCGGTGCCGAGTGCAGGCTGATCACCCCGCCATGGCGTCGGGCGATCGCCTCGGCGATGGCCAGCCCCAGACCCGTGCCTCCCTGCTGACGGCTGCGACCAGGGTCGAGGCGATGGAACCGCTCAAAGATCCGCCCCTGCTCCTGCGCTGGGATACCAGGACCGCTGTCCTGCACGAACAGATGAATCTCCCGGCCGCGTCGCTGCAGACCCACCAGGACCGTGCCGCCAGCCGGGCTGTGCTGCAGGGCATTGCTGAGCAGGTTGATCAGCAAGCGGCTCAGTTCCGATTCCACCCCCAGAACAGTGGCGTCGCTGATCTCGATCGCCGCTTCCAGGGTGACCGTCGCCGCGGCAGCTGCTTCGCTGAAGTCCTCCAGGACATCCGCGCTGATCTCCGCGAGGTTGCATCGCTCCAGGTGGCTCCTGTTGGCAGGCTGCTCCAGGCTGGCCAGCAGCAGCAGATCGGCGATCAGCTGCTGCAACCGCCGCCCCTGGCTGAGCATCCGATCCAAGCCTGTCGCCGTGGGGACTGCTGCCTTGGGATCTGCTGGGGGGAGCTCCCCCGCCTGGGTTGGCGTGATCGAGCGGCCCAGGCCGCTGCGTTCAGCTTCGAGCAGGGCCAGCAGGTTGGCCAGGGGCGTGCGCAGTTCATGGGCGACATCGGCACTGAACTGCTCCTGCCGGCGGTAAGCCTCCAGCAGCGGCGCCATCGCCAGCCCGGCCAGCCACCAGCTGGCCAGGGCCATGCCTGCCATCGCCAGGGTGTACACGCCATGGCCCAGCCACCACAGGCGTCGGGCCTCGGCCTCGAGCGGCGCCAGGCTGCGGCTGATCTGCAGAGTGCCCCAGTCCTGCTCACCGCTGCCATGGGCCCGGTGCAGATGGATCGAGGTGCTGAGCAGCCGCTCGCCGCTCGGCAGCCGGCGCTCCTGCCACATCGGATCTGGCCGGCCAGGCCCCAGGGCGCCTGGAGAGGCGGCCAGCAGCTGGCCACGGGGATTGAAGATCCGCAGCTGGAAGCGGGCCGGATCGGCGGCGCTGACGGCGTGGCGCTCGATCAAAGCATTGGGCAGCGGACAAGGCTGGTCCACCAGGCAGAGGCCCGGCAGCACCGCCGCCAGCGCCGGCGAGGGAGTGGCCAGCAGAGGCAGGCTGGGCTTGAGGCTGTCGTGCAGTGTCCCGGCGAGGCTCTGCAGCTCGCGGCGCAGGGAGGTTTCCCGCTCCTGTAGCAGCAGCCGTGCCATGGCAAAACCGGCGCCGTACAGAATCGCGCCCATCACCAGCAGTGAGAGGCCAGCCAGGCGCAGCCGAGCGCGCCACAGCAGTGCCGGAGCCGGTGAACGGTTGGCGCTCATGGCTCGCCAGGGAGCCGGGCCAGGAAGCGATAGCCGCGGCTCGGCACCGTTTCGATCGGGGAAGGCAGGCCGTGGGCCGCCAGTTTTCGCCGCAGCAGCCGCACCTGGGCCGCCACCACATTGCTCACCGGTTCCTGCTGCAGATTCCAGAGCTGGTGGCGCAGCTGGGAACCGGGAATGATCTGCTCAGGATGCTCAAGGAAATAGGTGATCAACTGCTGCTCCTTGCCTGCCAGCGGGATCGCCACGAGACCACCGGCTGTGCTGACCTCCAGCAGGCCGGTTTGGGGATCGAAGCGATAGGGACCCACTGCCAGCACGGGTTCGCGATAGCTGGGCTGGCGGCGCTGCAGCGCCCGCACCCGGGCCAGCAGCTCCTCCATCGCGAAGGGCTTGCTCAGGTAGTCATCGGCGCCGGCATCGAGCCCCTCGACCCGATCGGCCGTCTCGGCGCGGGCGGTGAGCAGCAGCAGCGGTAGCTCAAGGCCGGCTGTGCGGGCCCGGCGGCAGAGCTCAGGGCCGCTCAGGCCCGGCAGCATCCAGTCCACAATCGCCAGCTCATAGCGGGCCAGCTCGCCACTGAGCAGCATCCAGCCCTGCAGTCCATCGGCGCTTACATCCACCACATGGCCCTGGCGCTGCAGCACGCTCTGCACGGCGCCGGCCAGTTCCTGCTCGTCGTCCACCAGCAGAATCCGCAGCGGCATCAGGGGTGGGCTTGAACCGGCGGATGCTAGTGGGCACAGGCGATTTCACCTGTTTTTCATCGCGACTGCGCCATCCTCCGCGAACGTTGCATCCGCTCAGCATCCATGTCGCGACTTCTCAAGCTCAGTGCCAGCCTCGCCCTGGCTTCCGCCGCCCTGCTGGGCGCGCTACCGCCTGCCAGTGCCCACGTGGGCCATGGCGATGAGTTCCAGCAGCAGGGGGATGTGCGCCAGGTGAAGGCCAATCCCGACACCGATGCCCTGCTGGGGGTGATGACCGCGAAGCCGCAGCAGGGGCCCGCTGGCCTCACGGTGCCGACCGCAGCCGTGGTGGATGCGGAGGGCAAGTCGCTGGTGTTTGTGAACAGCGGCAGCACCTATGACCCGGTGTTCGTCGAGACCGGAGCAACCAGCGGCGATCGGGTGACGATCGCCAGTGGCGTGGACGCCACGGAAGACGTGGTGGTGCAGGGGGCCCTGTCGCTCTACGCCGAGTCGAAGAAGAGCCAGCAAAGCGAGACCGCTCAGCCGGTCAATCCTTCTGCCGCTCCCTCAGCGGAGAGCACTCCAGCGACCACTGCGGCAGCGTCCCCCGAGCCGCAGCTCAATCCCTTCGGAATTGGAGCCGCTGCGGTGGGGGTTCTGGCCCTGGGTGGAGTTGCCGTCACGCGCCTGGGACGTCGGTCGAAGTAGGCGACCGCGCCGGTCTCGGCGCCCTCGCTTGAACGCCCAACCATCGCCCCCGCTCTCCCCGATCCACCCATGCTCGGTCGCGCCCTCAATGCCACGCTGCGCTTCTCGATCGCCAGGCGCTGGCTGATCGTGGCGGCGGCCCTTGTGATCAGCCTCTGGGGACTGGTGGCGATCCGGCAGATGCCGCTGGATGTGTTCCCGCCATTCGCACCGCCCCAGGTGGATGTGCAGACCACGGCGGATGGACTGTCACCGGAAGAGGTGGAAGCACGCATCACCCTGCCGATCGAAGCGGCGGTGAATGGTCTGCCCGGCGTGGACACGGTGCGCTCCTCCTCCAAGGTGGGCCTCTCGATGGTGCAGGTGGTGTTCGATCAGAACGCCGACATCGAGAAGGCCCGCCAGGCCGTGGCCGAACGGTTGCAGCCGATCCGCACGGAGCTACCAGCCAACGCCAGCGCGCCGGAGATCTCGCCGCTGATGTCACCGCTGGGCACGATTTTGCAGGTCGCCTTCACCCTGAAGGGGCCCGGTCCCACCACTGAACTGGAGCTGCGGCGGCTGGTGCAGTCCAGCTACAACAACCAGCTCCTCGAGATCCCAGGCGTGGCTCAGGTCACCCTCTACGGCGGTGATGAGCTGCAACAGCAGATCTGGGTGGACCCTGAGGCGTTGCGTCGCCGCAAGGTTTCGCTGCAGGCCGTGGCCGCTGCCGCCGCCGAAACCAGCGCCACGGCGCCAGGCGGTTTCCTGATCGCTGGCGGCCAGGAGACGCTGATCCGCGTCGATGGCAACGCGCGCAACGGCGACGATCTGGCTGAAGCGATCGTCAACAACGGCGATCGGCAGCCCCTCAGGCTCGCGGAGCTGGCCACCATCCGCCCCGGCGGAGCCCTGCGCCGCGGCGACGCCAGCTTCAATGGCAAGCCGGCGGTGGTGCTGATGATCAACAAGCAGCCCGATGTGGATACCCCATCGGTGACCCGGGCTGTCGAGGAGCGCATCGCGGCCATCAGCCGCACCCTGCCCGCTGATGTGGTGGTGAAGCACAGCTTCCGCCAGGCCAACTTCATCGACACCGCGATTGCCAACGTCAGCTCCTCGTTACTGGAGGGGGTGGTGATCGTGTCGGTGGTGATCGTGCTGTTCCTGATGAACTGGCGCGCCGCCGTGATCAGCCTCAGCGCCATTCCGCTGTCGCTGCTGATCGGCCTGATGGTGATGAAGAGCCTGGGCCTGGGCATCAACACCATGACCCTCGGCGGCCTGGTGGTCGCCATCGGCTCGGTGGTCGACGACTCGATCGTCGACATGGAGAACTGCTACCGCGGCCTGCGCAGCAACCAGACCAGCAGCACACCCAAGGCGCCCCTGCAGGTGGTGTTTGACACCTCGGTGGAGGTGCGCCAGCCGGTGATCCTCTCCACCCTGATCATCCTGGTGATCTTTGCACCGATCTTTGCGCTCCGTGGCGTGGAGGGGCGGATCTTCCAGCCGATGGGCCTGGCCTACCTGCTCTCGATCGCCGCCTCCACCCTGGTGGCGGTGACGCTTTCACCAGCCCTCTGCGCGATCCTGCTGGCGCCGGTGCGTCTGCCGGCCGAGAACACCTGGATCGCTGCACAGGCCGAACGGCTCTACCGCCCCGTGCTTGATGCAGCGTTGACGACGCCGCGGCGTGTTCTGGCCCTGGCGCTGGCGCTGCTGATCGCCACCACGCTGATCCTTCCGACTCTGGGGCGGGTTTTTCTGCCGGAGTTCCGCGAGCGTTCGCTGGTCAATTCGATGGTGCTCTACCCAGGCGTTGCCCTGGAAATGACGAGCCGGGCCGGCATGGCGCTGAGCCGCTCGCTGGCCGGCAGCCCCTGGATCGACTGGGTGCAGGTCCGGGCGGGCCGGGCCCCCGGCGATGCCGATGGCGCCGGCGTGAACATGGCCCACGTCGATGTGGAGCTCAGCGAGGCCGCCATGGCCGACCGGCCGGCGGCGATCGCTGCCCTACGCCAGGCCTTCCTGCGCCTGCCGGGGGTGGCCCCCAACATCGGTGGCTTCATTTCCCATCGCATGGATGAGGTGCTCTCCGGTGTGCGCAGCGCCATTGCGATCAAGATCTACGGCCCGGATCTGGGCGAGCTGCGCCGCCTCGGCGAGCAGGTGCACGCTGCCATCGAGCCGATCACGGGTGTTGTGGATCTGCAGCTGGAGCCCCAACTGCCGATCCGCCAGGTGCAGGTGGTGTTCAACCGCCAGGCAGCAGCGGCGCAGGGGCTGTCGATGCAGGCGCTGGCGGATCAGGTGGAACTCGCCCTCAACGGCAAGGTGGTGAGCCAGATCGTCGACGGGCAGCACCGCACCGATGTCTGGGTCGGAATCGAGGACGAGGCCCGCAGCAACCTCGATGCGATCCGGACCCTGCCGATCGCGACGTCAGACGGCGCCATCGTTCCCCTGGGTGATGTCGCCGAGGTGGACGACGGCAAGGGCGCCAACGTGGTGAACCGGGAAGATGTCTCTCGCCTGATCGTCGTGTCGGCCAACGTGAGCGGCCGTGATCTCGGCGGCGTGGTGGGCGACATCCAGCGCAAGGTGGAGGGCGTAATCAAGCTCCCCAGTGGCTATTCCATCCGCTATGGCGGTCAGTTTGAGTCCGAAGAGCGGGCCACCTTCAGCCTCGTTCTCTACAGCGTGATCGCTGCTGTTGTGATCGGCCTGTTGATGTGGATCGCCGTCAAATCCTGGCCGGCCACCGTGGCGATCCTGATCAATCTGCCCCTGGCGCTGGTGGGCGGCCTGGCGGCCGTGCTGCTCAGTGGCGGCGTGCTGTCGGTGGCCTCCCTGATCGGCTTCATCACCCTGTTCGGGGTGGCGGTGCGCAATGGGCTGTTGCTGGTGGACAACTACAACCGCCGCCATGCCGCCGGCCAGGACCTACAGGAGGTGATCCGTGGCGGCAGCCTGGAGCGGCTCAATGCCATCTTGATGACGGCTCTCACCTCCGCTTTGGGCATGCTGCCCCTGGCTTTGGCCTTCGGAGCCGGAAACGAGATCTTGCAGCCCCTGGCGATCGTGGTGCTGGGCGGTCTGATCACCTCCACCGTGCTGACCCTGGTGGTGTTGCCTGCTCTCTACAGCCGTTTCGGCCGCTGGTTGCTGCCGAGGGCCATCGCAGAGGCATGAGCACGGAACGCCAGGACCAGCTGGCCGGCCTCGCTGCAGCGGTGCTGATCGGCTGTAGTGCCCCATTGAACAGAAATCAGAACCAGGTGAGTGACATGGCAGGCGCTGCCCCAGCGTTGCCGCTGTTCACTCCAGCAGGGCCACCTCGACGCAGAGACCCGGACCGAAAGCCATCGCCAGGCAGGGGCCGGGTTCGCCACTGCGCCGCAGTCGCTCGAGGATGAACAGCAAGGTCGGCGACGACATGTTGCCGCAGTCCCTCAGCACCGATCGGGAGGGCTCGATCAAGGCAGGATCGAGCCCCAGGGCTTCTGTCACCGCCGAGAGGATGCGGGGGCCACCGGGATGCACGGCCCAGGAGCCGATGGCTGCGAGCGTCAGCTGATGCTCTGCCAACCACTTTTCCAGCCAGGGCCTCAGATGCGCCGCGATCAGATCGGGGACCTGGGGAGTTAGGCCCATGACGAAGCCGTGATCCTCGATCACCCACGACATGGCTTCGGCGCTGGCAGGCACCAGCAGGGAGCCGCTGGCGATCAGTCGCCGCAGCCCCGGAGCTAACGGCACCGAAGCCGTCGACAGCGAAGCCGACGGCAGCTCCCCGGAGGCCACCAGGGCGGCGGCACCGTCGGCGAACAGGGCATTGGCCACGATCCTTTCTCCGTCCCAGCCGTACTGCATGTGCAAGCTGCAGAGCTCGACGGCGCAGAGCAACACACAGGCCTCAGGATCGGCGCCGGTGAAGCCGGCCGCCACCCGCAGACCGTTGAGGGCGCCGTGACAGCCCATGAACCCCACATGGGTGCGGGCCACGCTGGCGCTCAGCGGCAGGGCAGCCATCAGGGCCAGATCGACGCCGGGCGCCTGGAAGCCGGTGCAGGAGACCGTGACCAGGTGGGTGATGCGTTCGGGCGCGACCTGCGCCTGCTCCAGGGCGGCCCGCACGGCCCGCAGGGCAAGGGGTGGTGCTTCCTGGCTATAGCGACGCATCCGCGCCCCGGTGCCGGGGCTGGTGGTGCCGAAGAAACTCTGCTCCTGGCCGACGTTCGTGGCCATGAGGTCCTCCAGGACGATGTGGCGCATCGCGACCCCGGAGCGGCGATGGAGGGTCTCGAGCAGCCGGCGCTTGGACGGGGAAGGCAGCGGCTCCGGCAGAGCCACCCGGGCCGCGACCGTGGCGGCATCGCCCTGGCTCAGGCGATGGGGGGGCAGGGCCGTGCCCAGACCGTGAATCGTCAGGGACATGGCTCTGGGGTGATCCGTTGGCAAGAGGCACCATCAAGATGCTGGAGCAGGGGCGCGGTCAGGGCCGGCCAACGCCCGGCCGCCGCCAGCAGCCCGCGGCTCAGACCGGGGCGCCTCAGGGTGAAGGCCAGGCCATGGCAGAACCGCTGCCGCGATCCGATCAGTCGAGCATGGCGGCGGCTCCATTCCCGCTCCATGCTTCGTTGCCATTCCCGTTGTCCCTGCAGCACCAGCGGTACGACCGCCAGAGCCCCCACCAGGGCCCAGCCCATGCCTTCGCCGGTGAACGGCTCCACATAGCCGGCGGCATCCCCCAGCAGCAGCACCCGTTCGGCCGCCAGGGGCTTGCACCGACGGGTGAGGGCTGGCGTGGCCCGCCAGGTGGCGGCGGCGGCTTCGGGCAGGGGATCAAAGCCGGCCTCGGCCAGCACTGCGGCGGCGCAGCTGGCCGGACCTCCAGCAGCGATCAGGTGGGGCCGATCGAAGGCTGCCGCCAGGTTGAGAGCGCCCGCCTCGTTGCGCACCAGTCCCACGTAGCCGTAGCGGCCGATCGCCATGTGGATCGTGCCCCTGCCGTAGCCGCTCACCCCGGCATCCAGCTCGCAGCCGGCGCCGATCCTGGCCCAGGGGCTGATCCGCGTTTCGATCGGCAGGTCCGGGCCGAGGCCGGGGCTGCCCAGACCCGTGGCCACCAGCACGACCCGGGCGCTGGTGGTCTGGACATCGGCGCCGGAACGCAGCAGCACCTCCCTGCCACCGGGATGGGAGCTCGCCACGGTGGCCTCGCAGGGCGAACGCAACACGGCGCCGGCAGCCACGGCGGCCTCGCACAGGGCCAGATCGAGGCGTCCCCGCGAGAGCGACCGACCCGCCGGTAGGGCGAGGTCTAACTGACGCCCTTGCAGGCCG
>CAIZOZ010000457.1 GCA_903934745.1 uncultured cyanobacterium | reverse complement strand
TTCGAGCAGGGGCGCCTGCAGCGCTTCGAGGGCAACTACAGCGCCTACCTGGAGCGGCGCCAGCAGCTGGCGGCCGAGGCCTCGCGCAAACCGGCCTCCCCCAGCCCAGCCGGCTCCAGCCCAGCCGGCTCGATCCCAGCCGGCTCGATCCCAACCGCCCAGGTCACGACGGGCGCCTCAGCGCCGGCGGCCCAATCAGCGCCGGCGGCTCAACCAGTGCCGGCGGCTGATTCAGCGCGGGCAGCCAAGCCAACGCCAACAGCCAATGCCGTTGCCGTTGCCAAACCCAGCCAGCCGCCTCGCCGCCGCAGCTTCAAGGAGAGCCGCGAACTGGAGCGGATCACCACGGACCTGCCCAGCTGGGAGGCCAGGCGCAACGAACTGGAAACCCTGCTGGCCAGCGGCGGCGGCGACTACACCCGCATCGAGGGCCTCACCCAGGAACTGGCCGACCTGCTGGCGCGGATCAGTGCTGGCGAAGAGCGCTGGCTGCTGCTCAGCGACCTGGCGGACTGAACACCGCCGCGCCCAAGGGGGGACACCCCTGCACTCACCGACCACCAGCCCCAGCCGGGAGAGCCTTACCCCAACGGCCCTCCCTCAAGGCCCTGTGGTCATGAGTCATCACTGCTGTTTGTCAACGGTGATGAGCGGCAGCGAACATGAACCCGCGTGGCATCGACCAAGCCCCGTATGGTGGGCCCGGTCAATTCCGGCACCTTGGGTCTGGACTCTCCATGAAAAACATCGACGAGCACATCGAGAAGGACAAGGTCGAGATCGAAGCCGCGCGGGCCGAGGGCAACCAAGGCAAAGTGCGGCACCTTGAAGAAGAGCTCCAGGGCCTCAAGGAGTACAAGGAGCACCATCCCGAAGACAGCCACGACCCCAGCCCCCTGGAGGTCTACTGCGATCTCAATCCCGAAGCACCCGAGTGCCGCGTCTACGACGACTGAATCCTGTTGACCCTGTGGGTGAGGGACTCAGTCCTGATCTCCGGAATCGCTGGGGCCTCCGCCCCAGCTGCAGGGCCGGCGTTTCCATCGAGACCCAGCTGGGCCCACACCGCAGCCTTCAGCGGATCCAGCCCCTGGGTCATGGCCGCTGAAATCGCCAGCACAGCGGCGGCACCCACTTCCCGTCCGTGGCAGCGGAGCTGCTCCATCGCTTCCGCCAGCTCCTCGGCATCCAGCAATTCGATCTTGTTCAGCACCAGCAGCCTGGGTCGATCCGCCAGGCCATGGCCATAGGCCTGAAGCTCCTGCTCCACCACGTCCACATCGGCGAGCAGATCATCCGTGCCGGCTTCCACCAGGTGAATCAACAGCCTGGTGCGCTCAATGTGGCGCAGAAAATCGTGCCCCAGGCCCGCCCCCTGGGCGGCCCCGGCGATCAGTCCCGGGATGTCGGCGAACACGGTGCCATCACCGCTGGGGCGGCGCACCACCCCCAGGTTGGGCACCAAAGTGGTGAAGGGGTAGTCGGCGATCTTGGGGCGGGCGGCTGAAAGCACCGAGATCAACGTGCTTTTGCCGGCATTAGGGAGGCCGATGATCCCCACCTCGGCCAGCAGTTTCAGCTCCAGCTGCAGCAGCCACTCCTCACCGTCCTTGCCCTCGGTGGACTTTTCCGGGGCCCGGTTGCGATTGCTGAGGTAGTGGGCGTTGCCGAGGCCGCCGCGGCCACCAGCGGCTACCAGCAGCTGATCGCCGGGTTCGGTGAGATCTCCCAGCAGGATGCCGGTACGGCAATCGCGCACCTCGGTGCCGCAGGGCACCTTGATGACCAGGTGTTCTCCGCTGACGCCACTGGAACGGTTGGGGCCACCGCGGCGACCGTCCTGGGCGGGAAACAAGCGCTTGTACTTGAAATCCAGCAGGGTCTGGAGGTTGGCATCAGCCAGCAGCAGCACGTTGCCGCCACGGCCGCCATCGCCGCCGGAGGGCCCGCCAGCGGGCACATATTTTTCGCGCCGG
>CAIZOZ010000456.1 GCA_903934745.1 uncultured cyanobacterium | reverse complement strand
CGCGGCCAGCTCAGCGCCGATGGCCAGTTGGGGGAGTTGATCCGGGAGCGCCGTAGCCGTCTCGGCGGCGATGGCGGCATCCTCTACCTCAGCCCGGAATTGCTGGCAACCCAGCCGCTGGCGGCCAAGTCGCTGCCGGCCGAGCCGCTGGCCAGCGCTGATCAGGAGGCTGTGGCGGCCCAGGATCCCGCCGTGATCACCTGGTTACAGCTGCGGTTTGGCGGCCGCCGCCAGAGCTGGGAGCTGGCCGTCGCCGCCCTGCCGGCTGGCAGCCTGGATCTGCCGCCGGCGGTGGCCCTGCCCTGGTGAATCGCCTCAGTAGGCGGTGGGGGCAAAGCAGAAGTTCTGCTCGCGGAACAGGCGCAGGCAGGCCGCCACCGGTTCCGGGTCGTAGTGCTGGCCCTGCTCCGCCACCACGGCGGCCAGGGCCGCTTCGATCCCCGGGGCCTGGCGGTAGGGGCGGTTCGTGGCCATCGCCTCCACGGTGTCGGCAACCGCCAGGATGCGAGCCTCCAGGCTGATCTGATCGCCCTTCAGGCCCCGGGGGTAGCCGCTGCCATCGAGGCGTTCATGGTGTTGACGCACCGCTTCGGCCACGGGCCAGGGAAACTGAATGGGGCGCAACGCCTCGTAGCCCGCTTCGGCATGGGTGCGCACCAGAGCCAGCTCCTCGGGGGAGAGGCGGGTGGGTTTGGTGAGGATCTCGGCGGGGATCGTGAACTTGCCGATGTCATGCACCAGACCACTGATGCGGATCCCTTCCACCTGCTGGGGCGGCAGCTGCATCTCGGTGGCGATCGCACTGGCCAGGGCGGCGACCCGCAGCTCATGGCCGGCGGTGTAGGGATCGCGGGATTCGTTGAGTGACACCAGGGCGGCGACGATCTGATGCAGGCTCTGCAACACCTCACCCTCATATTGCAGAGCCAGCCGCTCGGCAGCCCGCCGAGCCGAGATGTCGCGGATGTTGCAGTGCATCACGGTGGCGTCGCCGGCTCCGTAGCTGTTGCTGACGAACTCCACCTCACGCCTGCTGCCGTTCGCCGTCTGCAGCATCAGGTTGTCGTGGCGCAGGTAGCCCTTGTGCTGCAGTGTGACGAACAGCTCCAGCACCCCCTGCTGGTCGTGGAAGAGGCCCAGTTCCCACAGTTGCTTGCCCAGCAGCTGGGGTGGTGCCAGCTCCAGCAGCTCACAGATGGAGGGGTTGGCCTCGAGGATGCGGCCGCTGTCGGCTGCCAGGATGAGGATGCCGTCCTGGGTCGTTTCAAACAGGCCCCGATAGCGCTCCTCACTGGTGATCAGGGCCCGCCGGCCCCTGGCTTCGGCGATCGCCCGGAGGACGGCGGGGCCGAGTTTGTCCAGCTGGTGCTTGAACACATAATCCACCGCTCCCTGGCGCAGGGCGCTCAGGGCTGCGGCTTCGGAAATGGTGCCCGAGACAAACAGGAACGGCACTTCCGGGGCCAGCTGCTGGGCAATCTGCAGGGCCCGTGCGCCGGAGAACTCCGGCAGGGTCCAGTCCGCCAGGATCGCTTCCGGCAGCTGCTGGCTGAGGGCAGCACGGAACGCGGGTTCGGTATCGATGGCCAGGATGGCCGGATCCAGGCCGGCATCCCGCAGGGCATCGCCGATCAGCTCCCGATCCTCGGCCGAGTCTTCGACCACCAGCAGGAGCACCGATGGGATGGAGGGGGCAGGCAGCGCGCTCATTGGGTGGTTCCAGGCAGTTTGTTGAGCAACATCCAGTACAGCCCCAGTTCCGCCACCGACCTCATGAACGCCTCCGACTCCACCGGTTTGACCAGATAGCTGTTCGCCCCCAGGTCATAGGCGCGCACCAGATCGGATTCCTCCTGGGAGGAGGTGAGCACCACCACCGGCAGCAGCCTGGTGCGTTCATCAGCTCGGATCCGCTTCAGCACCTCCAGCCCATCCACCCTGGGCAGGCGCAGATCGAGCAGCACCAGCTTGAGATCCAGCCTGGACGTCGCCGGCATCGTGCTGCCCAACAGCAGCTCCAGCGCTTCCGCCCCATCCTTCACCCACTTGATCTGGTTCACCAGCCCGGTGGACTGCAGGGCGTCCATGGTCAGTTCGGCATCGGCGACGTTGTCCTCCACCAGCAGCAATTGCAGGGGGGTTGGCTCACAGCTCATGGCGGTCGTGCTCGGGAATCAGGCGGGATCGGCGGGGCAGGCAGGCGGGGCAGGCTGAAGCGGCAGCGTGAAGTGGAAGGTGGCACCGGCATCGGGTTGGCCTTCGCCCCAGATCTGGCCCTGATGGCGATGCAGGATGCGTTGGCTCAGGGCCAGGCCGACGCCAGTGCCTTCAAACTCATCCTGGCGATGCAGCCGCTGGAACACACCGAACAGCTTGTCGGCATAGGCCATTTCGAAGCCGGCGCCGTCATCTTTCACCCAGTAGCTTGCCTGGTTGCCCTCCACTGCCCCACCAACGCTGATGTGGGCGACGGGGCGATCGCGGGAGAACTTGATCGCATTGCCGATCAGATTGGCCCACACCTCCCGCAGCATGGCGGCATCACCACTGGCTGCTGGTAGCGGCTCGCAGCTGAACTCGATCCGGCGCTCACTCTCGGAGGCCAGCAGCTCCGAGGCCACACCCCGGGCCAGGGCTTCCATCGCCACCGGTTCGACCTGCAGCTCACGGCGGCCGAGGCGGGAGAAGCGCAGCAGATCGTCGATCAGCTGGCCCATGCGCTGGGCGTTGTTGCGCACCACTTGCAGCAAGCGCCGCCCCTCACTGTCGAGCTGGTCGCTATAGAGCTTGAGCAGCTTGTTGCTGAATCCATCCACGGCCCGTAGTGGTGCCCGCAGATCGTGGGATACCGAATAGGCGAAGGCTTCGAGTTCATGGTTGACCTCCGTGAGATCTTCGGTGCGTTGTTTCACCCTGGCTTCGAGCTCGGCGTTGAGGGTGAGCAGTTGGGCCTCCATGTGCTTCACCTGGCTGACATCGCGGGCGGCGGCGTAGACACCCAGCACCTCGCCCTCGGCATTGCGATAGGTGCTGGCGTTGTACAGCACCGGCATCAAGGAGCCAGAAACATGGCGCAGGCTGAGCGGGTAATCCCGCACCGAGCCCCGCTGGAAGGCGTGTTGATAGCCCTGCCGGGCTCGCTCCGGCTCGGTGAAGAAATCGGCGAAGTTCCGTCCCTGCAGCGCTCCTCGCGGCAGGCCAGTGGCCAGGACCGTCGCTTCGTTGACATCTTCGATCGTGCCGGCGGGGCTGATCGTGACCAGGGGGTCGATGCTGGTTTCAATCAGGCTGCGGGTGTAATGGACCTTCTCCAGCAGGG
>CAIZOZ010000455.1 GCA_903934745.1 uncultured cyanobacterium | reverse complement strand
TGACCAGCCCCGTGACGAGACAGCCATGACATCCACCCCCCTCTACAAGCTGTTCCAATCGGATGTCACCCGGGACATCTCGCCTGTGGTGTATTTCCACGAGCAGAGCCCCGAGAAGGTTCAGGCGGAGGTGAGCGAATACATCATCACCGGGGGCTGGCCGGAAGGGCATCCCAATCGTCAACGGGTGCCTGATGGCATCCATGAGCAGTACGTGCGCCTGCTGCGGGGGATCACTCGCGAGCTGGAGAAACCGGGTGGGCCGGAGCTGCCCACGGCCTGGATCTCGGGCTTCTTTGGTTCGGGTAAGTCGATCTTCGCCAAGCTGCTCGGCCTGGCTCTCGATGGGATGACGCTGCCCGATGGCACGTCGCTCTCCGAGGCCTGGTTGAAGCGAGACACCTCTGAACTGGCGCATGAATTCAGGGATGCCTGGAAAGCCCTACGGCAGAGGATCGAACCGATGGCTGTCGTCTTCGACATCGGCAGCGTGGCCCGCGACAACGAGCACGTGCATGCCGTCGCCCTCGGGCAGGTGCAGAAGCGCCTGGGCTACTGCTCGACGGAGCCCCTGGTCGCCGACTTCGAGCTCAAGCTCGAACGCGACGGCCACTGGCCGATGTTCCTGGAAAAGGCCGAGCAGACCCTCGGAGAACCCTGGAGTGCGGTCAAGGATCAGCAGCTCGCCGAGGAGCAGTTCTCGCTGGTGTTGTCGGAGCTGTTCCCAGAGTTGTATCGGGATCCGATGGCCTGGTTTGAGAGCCGGGCGGGCACGCACCAGCGACGCGATTCACCCGAAGACGTGGTGAAAGCGATCCGCGACATGCTCAAGCACCGCAATCCCAATGCCACCTTGTTTCTGGTGATCGACGAGGTGTCGCAGTACGTGTTGAACAACACGGACCGCACCGACCGCCTGCGGGCCTTTGCCTCGGCCCTGGGATCGACCCTGCACGGCAAGGCCTGGCTGCTGGCCCTGGGGCAGCAGAAGCTCGATGAGGCGGCCGGCGACACCTTCCTGGCGTGGGCGAAGGACCGCTTCCCGCCCCAGCTGCAGGTGCATCTGGCGCCCACCAACATCCGCGATGTGGTGCACCAGCGCATTCTCGCCAAGACGCCTGACGGCGCCGCCCAGCTCCGGGAGCTGTTTGATCGCCATCGCGCTGATCTCAAGCTCTACGCCTATGGCTGCGAGGACACCACGGCTGATGCGTTCGTGGATGTCTACCCGCTGCTGCCAGGGCAGATCGAGCTGATTCTGCGGATCACTTCGGTGCTGCGCACCCGCTCCAGCCGTGCCCAGGGCGACGACCAGGCCATCCGCGGCCTCTTGCAGCTGCTGGGTGAGCTGTTCCGCCGGCAGCAACTGGCCGAGGCACCGATCGGCACGCTCGTGAGCCTCGATCGCGTCTACGAGGTGCAGTACACCGCCCTCGATGCCGACACCCAGGCCTCGATGGCCCGGATCCAGGCGCAATGCACCGGTGAAGGCAGCGAGCTGATGCTGCGGGCGGCGAAGGCGGTGGCGCTGCTGGAGCTGATTCAGGACACCGACCCCACCACCGAAGCGCTGGTGGCCAAGTGCCTGGCCGAGCGGATGGATGGCGGCAATCAGCAGGCCGCCGTACGCCAGGCCCTGGAGGAGCTGCGCCGGCAAAATCTGCTGCACTACTCCGAGAAGACGGGCTTCAAGATTCAGTCCACCGCTGGCGAGGAGTGGGAGCGCGACCGGGCTGATTTCCCTTTCAGCCGGCAGGACCTGAGCAAGCAACTGCAGGAGAGCCTCAAGCTGCTGATGGGCGATGCCTCTGCGGTGGAGCGCCCCAGGCTGGACGGGCGACCCTTCCCGTGGGAGGTGCGCTATTCGGATGGCCGCTACGCCAACGACGCCCAGCTGCTTGATCCCCGCGACGACGCCTGTCTGACGCTCGATTTGCGTTGCCTGCCGCTGGATGAGCGGGTGGAGAGCGTCTGGGTGCGTCGCTCGGCGGAGGATCCCCTGCTGAAGAAGCGGCTGCTCTGGATCGCCGGCAACAGCGAGGCGGTGGAAGACCTGGCCCGGGAGCTGCATCGCTCCGCGGCGATCATCCAGCGCTTTCAGCCGCGGCGCGAGTCGCTGCCGGCGGTGAAGCAGCGGCTGCTGCTCGATGAGCAGACCCGCCGCGATGCGCTGATCCCCAAGCTGAAGCAAGCCATCGCCCAGAGCTGGATGGAGGGGACGCTCTACTTCCAGGGCCGCAGCCTCAATCCCAGGGATTCGGGCCAGAACTTCGCGGCGACGCTGCTGGCGGCCGGCAACCAGGCCCTGCCCCTGCTCTACCCCCACTTCCGGGCGATCCAGATCCTGCCGGCGGAACTGAACCAACTGCTGCAACCGGAGCTCAATGGCGCCTCCACCAAGTTCCTGCCGGAAGGACTGGGCATCCTGGAGCTGGACACTGGCCGCTACGTGCCCTCATGCAGCGGCGAGATCCCGCGGCGGGTGCTGCAGACGATCGAGGACAACCCAGGACAGGAAGGCGCCGAGCTGCTCAAGACGCTGGGCTCTGCCCCCTACGGCTACGCGCCGGGAGTGGTGAAAGCCTGCGTGGCC
>CAIZOZ010000454.1 GCA_903934745.1 uncultured cyanobacterium | reverse complement strand
TGCGATATTGGTGATCTGCTTCAGGCATCCCATATCGAGCTTGAAAGCTATCTCAAGACTCATCTTGCACAGTCTCTATTGGCAGACTATTCTTTCGAAGCCCAACAACAAGATCCACCTGACCCGCCACCATTATCTCTTTAGTTTCGCCAATGCGACCCTTGCGGGCAGGTGATCTTGGGCGTTAGCTGGATACACACATCATGAACTTCTAGAAAAGGAAAAGCCCCATGACCCTGATCGCAATCAACATCCTGCTGGATCCAGATGCAGCCACCGTTGAGAGGGCACAGGCGACGAACGCTCGCCTACGCACAGATTATCCAGGCGGTTTCGCGCTCGATGCCAACCACGCGCCGCACATCACCCTCCTCCAGCGGTTTGTGCACACGGCGGACCTCGATGAAGTCGCGAAGGCCGTGGTAGACGTGCTGCGTACGGAGCAGTCGCTGCATTGGCAAAGCAAGGCGACTGGCTTGTATGACCTTGCCTACAAGAATCTCGCCTTGGTGGGAATCGTGATCGAACCAACCGAGGATCTGATTCGACTGCAGCAACGGATGATCGACGCGATCGCCCCGTTCGCTGTGGAGAAGGGCACAGGCGAGGCCTTTGCGCCCCGGCCCGACGGCGGGGCGATCAGCCAGCCGACAGTGGACTACGTGAACAACTTTGTCGGACCGCGCACCGGCCAGAACTACCACCCTCATCTGACCGTGGGTATTGGTACCCGTGGCTTCGTGGACGCTCTCAAAGCGGAGCCCTTCGAGGCCTTCAGCTTCCGGGCCGTATCCGTGAGCCTCTACCAGGTGGGGGATTACGGCGTCGCCCAGAACAAGCTCTATGACCTCTCCGCCGCTGCCGATCCTCTCCCCTCCTGGAACGATGGCGCCGCTAAACGGCAGATCCTCACCTTCATCGCCAGGGTGACAACGGCTGGATCCCCCGACTTTCTGCCACAGGCAGAACGCATCGCCGTGTTTGATAACGACGGCTGTCTCTGGCCGGAGAATCCGATGCCGTTTCAGGCAGCCTTTGCCATCGACGAACTGAAGCACCGCATCCTTGTTGAGCCCGCGCTTGCTTCCGATCCAATGGTGCAAGCCGCCCTAGCTGGCGATCTTGGCAAACTCCTGGAAGGCGACCACTTCGACGGCCTGATGCAGATCCTGGCGCTCACCCATACCGGGATGACGACCGATGAGTTTCGTGATGCCGTGGAGGCCTGGCTCGCCTCGGCCAAACATCCGCGCTATGGCAGGCCCTATGACGAACTCACCTACCTACCGATGCAGGAACTGCTGAACTATCTGCGGGCCAATGACTTCAAAAACTTCATCGTTTCCGGTGGTGGCGTCGACTTCATGCGCGTCTGGGTGGAGCGTGTGTACGGCATCCCACCGGAGCAGGTTGTCGGCTCGACAGCCCGGACCACCTTCGAGCTACGGGACAGCGGCCCAGTGCTCACAAAAACTCTCGACTACTTGTTCGTGAATGACAAGGCAGGCAAGCCAGTTGGAATTCATCAGTTCATCGGCCGGCGACCGATCATCTGTTGTGGGAATAGTGACGGCGACCACGCCATGTTGCAGTACACCACGATCAACAACCCGCGCCCGAGTTTCGGTCTGATTGTCCACCATACCGACGATGAACGCGAATATGCCTATGACGCCAACACGAAGAGCACCGGCAAGCTTGTCGAAGCCCTTCGGGAGGCCCCCACCCGCGGCTGGGTCGTGGTGGACATGAAGCAGGACTGGAATGCCATCTTCCGTCCCGAGTAGAGGTAAGTCGTGAACGGGCAACGTTGGTTTTGCCAGCAAACAATCCCGCTGCACACCGACCGAACATCAGTTGTCGAGGCGACCGAGAACTTGTCTGAGGCGGGTGGGCGAGAAAGTTACTCCTCCCCCACATCAAACGCCACCACCCGCTGACTGCAAGCCACCCCAATCTCCCGCCACCGCTCCGCACTGACCCCCAATCGCCCCGGCACCTCCGCGACCTCCACCCCCAGCCGCAGCAGTTTCTGCCCCCTGGCATGTAGCTCCCGCCAGCTCGCCGGCACCTTGATCAGAAAGCCCTTATCGCGGAGGTAGTGATACACCTCGCCGTTGGCATAGGTGCGTGCGTAGGGCCGAAAGGATCCACGTTCCGGTGAAAAGCGGCGGGCGGCCTGGAGGATGCCGAGCATGGCGATCTGATGCAGATCCTCCCTGGGGTGTCCGGTGCGGCGGGCGATGTTGGCCGCCACCCGTTCAGCGATGTCCTGATGCTGCAGAGCCAGGGCATTGGCGGCGGCATGGGGATTCACCGGCCGATGTCGCCGCGGGCGGGCCGCTGTGGCGATGGCGTGGATCTGGGGCCGATGCTGCGTGGTGGCCTGCGGCTGTGGCTGCGGTTGGGGCTGCTGATCCATGGCCTACCGGGAGAACACCATCGGCAGCGGCGCCGAGCTGTGGCCCCGCCCGCGCCAGTACTGCGCCTCGATCCACAGCACCCC